>JAQCCA010000080.1 GCA_027621155.1 Pseudomonadota bacterium
GTATCAATGTCACATAAACATCCAAAACAGCACAAAGAAGATTTTGAGTTGATGGCAGGGGAAGCTGCTGATCAGGAAACCACTGAATCTCAAGATATGATTGACGAGGTTATTGCACTTCGCAAAGAAAATGAGTCACTTAAGGCAACGATTGCTAATATGCAAGACACCGTTGCTACTGCTGATGATAAAGTATTACGTGCCCATGCCGAGATGGAGAATATTCGACGCCGCGCACAAAAAGATGTTGAGAATGCACATAAATTTGCTTTGGAAAAATTCGCTAATGCATTGTTGCCTGTGCTTGATAGTATGGAGAAGGCGACTGAAGTTTCAGCTGAGTCTGAGGAAGCCAAAGCAATGTCTGAAGGTGTGATCTTAACGATGAAGATGTTGGTCGACACACTTGAGAAATTTGGTGTGACACAGCTTGATCCAGAAGGTGAAGTATTTGATCCAAATAAACATGAAGCGATGGCAATGTCACCTAATCCTGAAATGGATGACAATATGGTCATGAATGTCTTTCAAAAAGGCTATGAACTTAATAATCGTGTTATTCGTCCGGCGCGCGTTTTGGTTGTTAAAAACTAAGACCTTATATTCCCTACTTTGCAAATGGTGTAAACGTAGGGGCGTATTGCATACGCCCTAATTGCAGAGATAAAAAACGAAAAAATTTAAGAAACAAACAAAATAAAAACAAATAAAAACTTGAAAAATAAAAACGCGCCAACATATTTTTGAGCGTTGAAATAAAAGGAGATCATAATGGGTAAAATTATTGGTATAGATTTAGGTACAACCAACTCTTGCGTTGCGGTAATGGATGGTAAGACGGCTCGTGTTATCGAAAATGCAGAGGGTGCGCGTACAACACCTTCAATCGTGGCATACACTGAAGGTGGTGAGATTCTAGTAGGGCAAGCGGCTAAGCGCCAAGCAGTGACGAATCCACACAATACACTATTTGCTGTTAAGCGTTTAATCGGACGCAAATTTGACGAGAAAGTAGTTCAAGAAGATATCGTTAAAAAGGTACCTTATAAAGTAATCAAAGCAGACAATGGTGATGCTTGGGTTGAAGTATTAAAAGATAAAAAGATGGCGCCACCGCAAGTATCTGCTGAAGTATTGCGTAAAATGAAAAAAACAGCAGAAGATTTCTTAGGTGAAACGGTAACCGAAGCGGTAATCACTGTTCCTGCTTACTTTAATGACGCGCAACGTCAAGCAACAAAAGATGCAGGTCGCATTGCGGGCTTAGATGTTAAGCGTATTATTAATGAGCCAACAGCAGCGGCACTTGCTTATGGTATGGATAAGCAAAAAGCAGATCAAACGATTGCGGTTTACGATTTAGGTGGCGGTACATTTGACGTATCTATTATTGAGATTGCTAACGTTGATGGCGATAGCCAAATCGAAGTATTAGCAACTAATGGTGATACTTTCCTAGGTGGTGAAGATTTTGACGTAGCGTTAATGAACTATTTGATTGATGAGTTCAAGAAAGATAGTGGTATTGATCTACATAATGATACTTTAGCGCTTCAGCGTTTACGTGAAGCAGCTGAGAAAGCGAAGATTGAATTATCATCTGCGCAACAAACAGATGTTAACTTGCCATATATAACAGCGGATGCAACGGGTCCTAAGCATTTAAATATCAAAGTAACGCGTGCTAAATTTGAATCATTGGTTGAAGATCTAGTTAAGCGCTCAATTGAGCCATGCAAAAAAGCATTGCAAGATGCAGGTCTTAAAGTCTCTGAAATTACTGATGTATTATTGGTTGGTGGTCAAACACGTATGCCTAAAGTACAAGAAGAAGTTAAAGCATTCTTTGGTAAAGAGCCACGTCGCGATGTCAACCCTGATGAAGCGGTTGCAATGGGTGCTGCCATTCAAGGTGGTGTATTAGCCGGTGATGTGAAAGATGTGTTACTTCTTGATGTAACACCATTATCATTAGGTATTGAAACAATGGGTGGCGTGATGACAAAGTTGATCGAGCGTAACACGACGATTCCAACGAAAAAATCACAAGTTTTCTCAACAGCAGAAGACAATCAGCCGGCGGTAACCATTCATGTATTACAAGGTGAGCGTGAAATGGCGTCTGCAAATAAATCACTGGGTCGATTCGACTTATCAGATATTCCACCAGCACAACGCGGTATGCCACAAATTGAAGTAACTTTTGATATCGATGCCAATGGTATTTTGAATGTATCAGCAAAAGATAAAGCAACTGGCAAAGAGCAAAATATTGTGATTAAAGCATCAAGCGGGTTATCTGAAGATGATATTAACAATATGGTTCAAGATGCAGAAGCCAATGCTGAAACAGATAAGAAATTCCATGAGCTCGTTTCAGCGCGCAACACGGGCGATAATTTATTACACAGTGCGCGTAAGTCATTAAAAGACTTAGAAGGCAAAGTCTCTGAAGATGAAAAAGCCAAAGTTGAAGCGGCATGTACTGATTTAGAAGCTGTGTTAAAGACAGATAATAAAGATGACATCGAAGCAAAAACAAAAGCATTAGAAGAAGCGTTTGCACCAATTGCACAAAAAGCTTATGAGCAAGCACAAGGTCAAGCTAATGCTGAAGCAGGTGCTTCATCTGAAGAAGCAAAACAGCAAAAAGCAGATGATAATGTGGTTGATGCTGAGTTTGAAGAAGTTAAAGATGACGACAAAAAATAATTAATCTCAAAAAATATAACTTTTAACTTGAAAAATGCGGGCATGTCCCGCATTTTTTATAGCGTTTTGAATTGAACTAGAATAATGGTAGCACTATGCCTAGAGATTATTATGAAATATTAGGGGTATCCAAAAGCGCGACAGAGCAAGAGCTTAAGCGTTCATATCGTAAATTGGCGATGAAATATCACCCAGATAGAAACCCTAATGATAAAGATGCCGAAGCTAAGTTTAAGGAAGCATCTGAAGCTTATGAGATTTTAAGTGATGCACAAAAGCGTGCCGCCTATGATCAATTTGGTCATGCGGGTGTCAACCAAGGTGGTGGACATGGCGGCTTTGGTGGTGGACAACAAGGCTTTGGCGATATTTTTGGTGACATATTTGGTGATATTTTTGGCGGCGGTGGCGGTCAAAGATCGTCAGGGCGCTCGTCACGTGCGCAAAGCAGACGTGGTAATGATTTACAATACAATCTAGAAATCACGCTTGAAGAAGCCGTACATGGCACAACCAAGAAGATCAAGGTCCCAACCTATGTTTCATGTGATAGCTGTCATGGCTCAGGTGGTTCCGGTAAGCAAACCTGTGGTACATGCCATGGCGCGGGTGCTGTGCGTATGTCACAAGGTTTCTTCTCCGTTGAGCAAACCTGTCCAACATGTCATGGTAGTGGGCATACCATCAAAGATCCATGTCGTGTTTGCCATGGTCAAGGACGCAAGCAGGATGTCAAATCACTTTCTGTGAAAATTCCAGCAGGTGTTGATACCGGTGATAGAATCAGATTATCAGGCGAGGGTGAAGCCGGTGAAAATGGTGCACCTGCGGGTGATCTATATGTCCAAGTACATGTCAAAGAGCATGCAATTTTTGAGCGTAATGGTTCGGATCTATATTGTGAAGTACCAATTAGCATTATGACAGCGTGCTTGGGTGGCGAGCTTGATGTGCCAACGATTGATGGTAAAGTCAAACTTAAGATTCCAGCTGAAACACAAACAGGCAAAATGTTTAGATTAAGAGGCAAAGGTGTTAAAGCCTTGCGTGGTAATAGCATGGGTGATTTGATGTGTAAGGTCACTGTTGAAACACCGATTAATCTTAATAGTAAACAGCGCGAATTGTTAGAGGCATTTGGTGAGTCAATTGGTGAGCATCAAACACATTCACCAAAATCAAAATCCTGGTTTGACAATGTTAAAGAGTTTTTTGCCGGGAATTGAGATAGCTTAAAATAGCGCTGCTTATCAAACCAATCAAGCCGCCAATAAATACATCAATGATTCGATCACTGCTGGTGTATAAGTAGTGCGCACCGGCAAAAGTGACAATAAAAAAACAACGGGTTGCAAAGGATGCTGTATAGTTGTTGATTCCTCGTAAACTGAAAATAATACCGATAAAGCTCAAGTTAAAAATCAATGGGCTATTAAGGTTAAACAGCAGTGTGACTATGATCCCTAATGATAAGCCAATACATGCGCCAGTGATGCGTTTTTGAATTTTATCACGTGCTTTTTTAAAGCTGAGACTGGCGACGGATAATGATGACCATAGTAGCCATTGCGGTTCAGTTAACTGAGAAAAATGCCAAACAAGCATGCTGATTAAAAGAGGCAGGAAATAAACACAGTAATGAATGCTGTGTTGTGACTGTAGCTGTAATGTGAAGTTTTGATAGCCCTTGGTTACTTTTGTGCGTAGGCTAATAAGAAAAACAATGGCAACACTCAAAAGACTAATGCCAAAAAGCTTAGCGATGATAGTAAAAGTGACCAGATCACCATATGCTCTTGTTTCAAAGGCAGTGTAAATAATACCGATAAATAAATATGCGCCCATGGATTTAAAGCTTGGATTATAGGTTTCAACAATGCCAATCATAATCGCAATGATGGAGACGACACTGATAAAATAAAAATCACTATGCATCAGCAGTTTGACTAAAACAAAGGTGATGACAAATAAAAAAATAAGCATTGCCAAGGCAATTCGCTTACTGGAATGATCACAAAAAGGAATAATCACTGCAGCAGCATATAAGCCACACAGTAGATAAATAGGTTGTGAAAGCAGATAACTTAAAATAGCCGCAGGTAAAACCGCAATAAGCATTTTAATGATGGATGAATAATTGAAAATTCTATGCATATATACATCCCTTTTGTTGTTGATGCTCAGATTATATTACAGCTCAATTAAACCTTACATTCATTTAGTCTAGTTGGTTGTTTAGAATATCTAAATTGATGAAAAGTTGGCGAAACATATCAACCTTTGCTATTGATAATGCTACTATTTCAAGCATTGTCGAGTAAATATAAGTGAATATTTAATGCGGATATTAGTCGTTGAAGATGATGAAATGTTAGGTGATGGTATTGTTGAGGGTTTAAGGCAGCATAATTATGCCGTTGATTTAATGCGTGATGGCAAAATGGCTGAGCTTGCCTTAGATACTGAGCCTTATGATGCCGTGGTAATGGACATTGGTTTGCCGCATAAGGATGGTATTGCCATTGTTAAAAGCATTCGAGCAAAAGGTAATGCAGTTCCTGTGCTGTTATTAACAGCGCGTGATGCGATTGATGATCGGGTGCGTGGACTGGACTCAGGAGCGGATGATTATTTGACAAAACCTTTTGATTTATCTGAGCTTTTGGCAAGAATGCGTGCATTGGTGAGGCGCTCTGTTGGTCGCAGTGAACCGAAAATTAAGTTTGAAGCACTTGAGCTAGATCCTGCGGCACAAACGCTAACGATCAACGGTGAGTTCGTTAAACTATCTAGGCGCGAGTTTGCCTTATTGGAATGCTTATTAGAGAACATTGGTAAAGTGGTTTCTAAAACAAAGCTGCTTGAGAAACTCTATGGTTGGGATGAAGAAGTTGATTCCAATACCTTAGAAGTGCATATTCATAACTTGCGTAAGAAAATCCAGAACAAATATATTAAAACATTGCGTGGTGTTGGCTATATTATTCAAAAACCACCGCAGGAAGCATCAAATGGCTAAGGCTGCTTTGATTTTAAGTTATCGATATCGATAGATGCATCATAGTCAACGCCAGCAACATTAAAGCCATTGAGCTCTAAAAAATCTTGATAAAAGCCAGCAAAGTCAGTGATCTCTTTAAAGTTCTCAGAGGTCATTTTTGACATGATCGCATTAGTCAAGATTTGAGTGTTGTCATCCATTTCAAGGTTGTCAGGACGCACACGCCCAACCTCATCGGTAATACGCTTATTGCCATACAGCATATCACGCATAAAACGATCGATTTGCTCGATGGTGTTCTCATGTGTGCCAAGTCCTTTCATGACCTTGAAAAGTGCGCAACCATATAGTGGAAATAGCGGGATAAAGGCGCTAGCTTTGGTAACCAATGCTTTGGCAACGGTAACAAATGCTTCACCCTGTAGATCGTGCAGTTCTTTGTTAAGCGTTAGTGCGGTTTTCTCTAAGTGACGCTTAGCAGCACCAATCGTGCCTTTTTTGTAAATAGCATCGGTGCCATCAGCACCATCATAGGAATAAGCGGTGGTTTTAAAGCCATTGGCTAAAACGCCTGCCTCTTTAAGTGACTCAATCCAAAGCTGCCAATCCTCGCCACCCATGACTTTAATTGTTTCATCAATATCATGCTTTGTTGCGGCCATCATCTTGCCATCAATAATGATCTGCTTATTCAGATCAAGGGTTGGAGCAGCTATTTCACCGACGGTGCTTTTCAATACGGAGCTGTGTGTAATACCAGTTTTTGGATCCGTGCGTCTTGGTGAAGCAAGACTGTAGATTAATATATCAATCTTGCCGTCAAACGCTTGTTTGATCATATCGATGGTTTGTTGTCTCACCTCATCAGAGAAAGCGTCGCCAATAATGTTTTTAGCAATGAGTCCGTCCTTTTCAGCTTGCTCTTTAAACCAGATATTATTCCACCAACCGGCACTTCCTAAACGTTTATCATTGACACCTGGTTCAAATGACACGCTAATCGTATTGGCATTGGCACCATAAGCAAGTGCAATGCGTGAGGCAAGACCATAGCCAGATGAGCCACCAATAATCAGTGCGCGTTTCTTACTCGTGAATTTTGGTAAGCTTTTCATATAATTAATTTGTTTTTCAACAACAGCTTTACAGCCCATTGGGTGAGGATTCTTAACTAAGCCACCACGCATAATTTCAGGTTTTACAATCATGATATTTCCATGAGTTGAGATCTTAAAGTGTTGTTGATGATATTAAGCAGCTCTTAGCGAGTCAAGCAGTTATACTCATCATGATCATTTGGCGGTGGGTATATTCATCACAAAGCCAAGGGAATTTGTTTAACAGGTTGCTCACTGAGTTTGACACCAAGTCCAAGTAAACGAACAGGTTTAGTTTGTTTGTGATATAGGTTGTCAAAAAGAAGTAAGTAGAGATTAAGCTCGCTGCTGTGAGTGTGGCGTTCAATGCTAGTTTTATGAAATGTGTTATCAGTAATTTTAATAAAAATGCCCTCAATACATAGCGTGTGCTCAGGCTTGAGTCTTGCTAAAAGCTCTTGATGTAATTGTGTTAATGCCTTTAGACAGTCATCTTTTGTGGTTAAGTCGTTTTGATAGGTGTGCTCAACGCCTAATGACTTGCGGATGCGTTTTGGATTTACCAAACGTCGATCAATGCCGCGACAATAGTCATATAGACTCGTGCCAAGCTTACCGAAATGATGCTCAAGTGCTTTGATATCGAGCTTTTGTAAATCAGCGCAGGTGTTAAGTCCCATTTTTTGCATTTTATCTTCCGTCACACTGCCAACACCAAAAAGCTTACCAACGGGTAGATCTTGAATAAATTTATCTACATCCTGCGGGCGAATAACGTATAAGCCATTGGGTTTATTGATATCACTGGCGATTTTGGCTAAGAGTTTGTTTGGCGCAATACCGGCTGAGGCGGTAAGCCCTGTTTGTTTCAAAATTTCTTCTTTAATAGCTTGCGCCATTAATGTCGCACTATTGGCATGGTTTTTAATATTGGTTACATCAATGTAGGCTTCATCCAATGATAAGGGTTCAACGAGTGGACTGATACTTTTAAAAATATCGCGAATAATATTTGAAATACGCTTATATTTATCAAAGTCAGTGGGGAGTAATATTAAATCGGGGCATTTTTGCAATGCAATACGTGTTGGCATGGCAGAATGCACACCATAGCTTCGGGCAATATAATTACAAGTGCACAGCACACCACGCTTGATATTGTTGCCGCCAACAGCAAAAGGTTTATCACGAAGGGAGGGATTGTCTTTTTCCTCAACTTGCGCAAAAAAATAATCCATATCGATATGAATGATTTTACGTGTGGCAAAGTCACTCATGTTTTATGTCTTTGCTGTGTTTTTATTTTTTTTACTTAAAGAAAGGGTTAAGGCAAATAATAAAATTAAGCTAGTGATTGACGTTGCTAGCATTGTCAGTGCCAGCGGGTAAGAGGTGTCTATCGCAAAAAGTGTTGCCACTGAGCCAACGATTGAACTGCCACCTAATTCAAGTGCGCCAAACATCGCAGATGCCGCTCCTGGATAGGCACCAAAAGGCTCAAGCGCACCACTGGCACCTGAGCCTGCGGTTAATGCGCAGCCAAAAGTTGCAAGCATGCTTGGACCAAAGAATCCCCAAAGACTTAAACCAAAGAGTTGATAAATAACAATAAGTAAAATGCCTGAAGATAATATCAATATGGATCCAAGGATAGATGTCTTTAAAACCCCTAGTTTATGCACAATTGCGCCAGAGATGATTGAGCCAACTAAAAAAGCACCACCTGCCATACCAAAGAAAACACCAATTTGTGATCGTGGCTCACCAAGCGTTTGAATGATGTAGGGTGTCATTGAAAAAAGTGTGAAAAAAGCAGAAACGCCCGCGATTGCAGGCAAGGTATATGCCCAGAAGGTGAGGCTCTTGCAAATGCTACAGTAACGACTAAATAGACTTAAATTAAAAGGTTTGCGATTATTAGGATGTGAGCTTTCTTTGACAAACAAGATAGTTAATATCAGTGTGAATGCACCAAGTACCGCTAGAAAATAAAACACGGCGTGCCATGGAAAATAAGCGGTTAATAACACACCGATAATAGGACCTAATATAGGCGAGATAGAAATCATGGCATTTAGAAAGCTATAAATCATCGCACTTTTCTTGCCGGAGAAAGCATCGCGGACAATGGCAAACGCGCTCACGGACATACCGCAAGCGCCAAAGCCTTGAATAATACGAAAGGCAATAAGCCAGCCGATATTATTTGATAGTGCGCATAATAATGAGCCGATAAAAAATAAGCTCACTGAAATAAAGAGTATTTTATAACGTCCAAACTGATCCGATAAGGGCCCCAATATCAACTGTCCGAAACCTGTGACGAGAAAAAATAAAGACAGTGTTAGCTGCACCATTTCTTGACTAGTGTTTAAAATAGCTTTCATTTCGGGGATAACGGGCATATAGGTGTCAAGTGCTAATGCGAAACTAAAGACAACGGGTGCTAGTAAAAAGACCGTAATAATTGGTGAGTAAGGCCATTGGTAAGTTTTATGTGTCATGATATCTGTTTTGTTGTAGTGTGTACTTGTCTTATTTTGTTTTGTTGACAAACATTTAATGCAAATTATTGTAGCTATTCTTAAGCTAAAGTCGAGCGCTTCTAATGACAAAATAAGGGGGCGCTTTAAATTCGAGCATTAATTCGAGCATTAATTCGAGCATTAAAG
>JAQCCA010000081.1 GCA_027621155.1 Pseudomonadota bacterium
TACCATTGCAGGTGTCTTTAATGGCAAAATCCCACAGTTCAATTAACAAGCTGCTGGGCAGTTACGATTAAAGATAATAATGCTTTAGCAAAAGCCGCAGGAGTCACTCACTCACCAAGCGTCTATGTGTATCAACACAATGCAACTGAAGTAAGTCAAATTTACTTTTCTGAATATCAAAATGTGCCTGAATATATCATCAAACGTGCACTGGGTTATTTGGCATAGCAACACTGTAAGCGTTAGCTAGCGTAAGTCGCAGTCAATTAAAGCAAGAACTTCTATAAAATGGCTTGTAATGGGCGTCTACTCAAGTCAGACTACTTTATTTGATAGAACGAATCAACACCAGGTCCAACGGGTAAATTGAACCAATCGGTGGTCTCTGTTGAGCGAAAGCTCAACGGGTGAGGGGGAATTAAAACCCTACCTATTGCAGCTTTAGACCACTGGCTTCAGCTGCTTGATACATCACTTCAGTACCTAGCTTTTGACTAATTTGATCAAACACACTCAATGGTTTAGTGAAATTAACCACCTTCATATCATTAAATTTCTCACGCTGCAAACTATCAACTGACGCAAACCCATCAATTAAGCCATATTTCTTAGCTTGCACACCTGAAAACGGCATACCTGAAAATATTTTATCTTCTTGTTTTTTATCAAGGCGATCGCCACGCCCTGCTTTAACCGCATCGATAAATACTTGATGCGTTTCAGTCAGCATTGCTTCCATCTCTGATACTTGTGAGGCACTTTGCGGTTCAAATGGATCTAAGAATCCTTTGTCCTTGCCTGCGGTGTATAATCTACGTTCAACACCGATTTTCTTTAATAAATCAACAAAACCAAAGCCGCCAGCTCTAACACCAATCGAGCCAGTAATCGTCATTTTATTGGCATAAATATCTTTGGCTCCTGACGCAATATAATAGCCACCTGATGCACAAACATCGACGCATACCGCATATAATGGCGTTTTAGGATATTTATCTTGCAAATAACGCATATGTTCATAAATATCATCAGATTGCACTGGCGAGCCGCCGGGACTATTGATCTGTACAATCACCGCTTTAGTGTTTTTATTTTTAAATGCCACATCCAAACTGTCATTAATACGTGTGGCATTGGCATTGCTATCATCGGCAATCACCCCATCAACCTTGACTAAGGCAATATGGTTTTCATTATTCACCGGTTTACTGCTAAAGCTTTTAATCAAAAGCCCAATAATGATAATCGCAACGACTAACCAGCAAAAGCGCCAAAATATACGCCAGCGACGTGCACGACGTTGCTCAAGAATGTAGGCATCCGCGATACGCTGTAAATGTTCAGACATAGTATTTCCTTATTTGTTTAAAGAGAGATAAAAATAACCATAGGCTTAATGGTAGATGATTTGATAGAAAAATACAGCTTAGTTTATGCTTTCTCAGTAATAACTGTTTTAATCGCAAGCTCTTGAAGCTGTTCATTTGAAACCTCAGCAGGCGCCTCGGTCATCAAGCAACTCGCTGTTTGTGTCTTAGGAAAAGCAATCACATCACGAATGTTGGTCGTATGGGTGATTAACATTGTTAACCGATCTAAGCCAAAGGCAATTCCACCGTGAATTGGTGCACCATACTGTAAAGCATCTAGTAAGAAGCTAAACTTCTCTTTGGCTTCTTCTTCATTAATCCCTAATAACTCAAACACTGCTTGCTGCATTTGTTGATCATGGATACGGATCGAACCACCTCCAACTTCATAGCCATTGATCACCATATCATAAGCGCGAGACAGTGCTTTTTCAGGATGCGCTTTAAGCTCATCGACATTATCCACTTTTGGCGCAGTAAACGGATGATGTAATGCATAAAGCCGACCATCTGCTTCTTCAAACATCGGAAAATCAACGACCCATAATGGTGCCCATGCTTTGGTGTGTAGCTTCAAATCTTCACCAATTTTAACGCGTAGCGCGCCCATTGAATCATTGACAATATTGGCCTTACCCGCACCAAAGAAAATAATATCACCATCTTTGGCTTCTGTGACTTCAAGCACTCTTGTCAATGCTTCATCTGAGAGGTTTTTGACAATGGGTGATTGTAGCCCTTCTTTGCCTTTTGCCATCTCATTGACTTTGATATACGCCAAGCCTTTAGCACCATAGATCCCGACAAACTTGGTATAATCATCAAGCATTTTGCGTGTCAGTAGTGCATTGCCACTCTTTAAGCGCATTGCAATCACACGTGATTTTTCATCATTGGCAGGTGCGGAGAACACTTTAAATTCTTCATTTTGCATAATGTTTTTCACATCAATGAAGTGCAACGGGATACGTAAATCAGGTTTATCTGAACCATATTTAGCCATTGCCTCAGCATAACTAATCACTGGAAATTGTGATGGGAAGTCCGCATCTGCCGTTTGTTTAAATAAACGACGAACCATATCTTCCATTAAATTCATTAATGTATTTTCATCGATAAATGATGCCTCAATATCAATCTGAGTAAATTCAGGCTGTCTATCCGCACGCAAATCCTCATCACGAAAACATTTAACGATTTGATAATAACGATCAAAACCAGAGACCATCAATAGCTGTTTAAACAATTGCGGTGATTGCGGTAACGCATAAAACTTACCGTGATGATTCCTACTTGGCACCAAGTAATCACGCGCACCTTCTGGCGTTGCCTTGGTTAAAAACGGCGTTTCAATATCCAAAAAACCATGTTCATTTAGATATTGACGGACAAATTGTGAAATACGCGCACGCTGGATTAAGCGATTTTGAATTTCAGGTCGTCTTAGATCGATATAACGATATTTCAAACGCACATCTTCACCGACATGCTGATGCTCATCTAACTGAAAGGGAATAGTCTTAGCGCGATTAATGAGCTCTAAACTTTGCCCAATAATTTCAATCTTACCACTGGCTAAGTTATGATTTTCTTGACCTTCAGGGCGCAATTTAACAAGTCCTTTAGCTTTAATCACATATTCATGACGCACATGATCTGCCTGTTCAAAAACGCTCGCATTTTCTGGTTCATAAACTAATTGCACAAGACCTGTACGATCGCGAATATCTAAGAAAATAACACCCCCATGGTCACGACGACGATGCACCCATCCACATATTTCAACGGTTTTATCAACCAAAGACTCATTTACTTCTGAACTATAATGACTACGCATTTTTTATCCTTTAAATAACACAACATAACAAAGACACATAAGCCGTTAAGCATATACAAATATGTGACAGATAACAATTATTGAGACTGGGAGTTTTGCAAATTTATGTTTTAACGTATTGAATTAAATTAAAAGCCGGCATGCTCAAGCAGAAACGCTTCTTCCTCATCACTCGAGACTCGCCCTAGTTGCTCATTGCGATGCGGGTAACGTCCAAATCTATCAATAATCGCCTTGTGCGCTATCTCAAACTCTAAACTTCCACTATTACCTAGTTCGGTATAAAGCACCAATGCCTGTTGATGAATGGCTTTTGATTCACTATGCATATAGGGCAAATAAGCAAATGAACGCTCACTATCACTTAATGTTTGATCTAGCTTCAATAGCACCAACTCTTGTGCTAAGACCAAAGCCAGTGAGTCATAAGCAAAGGCCTTTTTTGTATTTCTGAAAATATTGCGCGAAAACTGATCTAACACAATAATTTCAGCCAAGCGCCCCTGTGCTGTTTCGCGCCATGCAAATAACTCACCACAAGATGCCGCTTTGTGAACCGCTAAAAATCGATCTTTAATGCTTTGATCCAATGCATCACTCTTTGCAAACCAATCTTTTGCAGTTAGCTCTTTAAGCCAAAAATCTAAAACCTCTTGATAGTGCATACAATGCCCTCTTAAGTTTACATGCGTTTTAAAAATAATGCGTTGAATGCTGGATTTGTAACGTTGCTTGCAACACCAATGCATCCTCATGCTTATCACCAACGCGATAATAGTTCTTACGAACTGAAATTTCTTCAAAGCCGTATTTTCTATAGATGCTAATTGCAGGGATATTGGTAACTCTCACCTCTAAAAACAACTTCTCAATCTGCTTATAAGACAAATGATTCATCAAATAGGCCAATAGCTTTTGTCCAAAACCTTGATGCTGGTATGATTTTGCCACTGAAAAATTAAGAATTTCGGCTTCATCAAAGATTACTGAGATAACCGCAAAAGCAATCAGTTGATGATTAAGATCAAACAAACCCCATGTCTCTGTATGCGCGGACAAAATACTATCTTTCATTTGTGATGCTGACCATGGGTATTCAAATACCTCACGTTCAATATCCATCATCTGTGGTAAATGGTTTTCACCTAATGGCAAAATCTGATACTGCATAAAGATTCATCATGGTTTGTTTTTTCACCTCGGCACGATTGAGTTCATTAAGCTTAAGCGCATAACACCTATCATGCAAACTTTGATCTAACAAGGTTTTTAAAGTCAAGTTTTCATCATAGAGAATTATCGCACTTGAGGCTATATTTTTTTCTGTTTGTGCTTGATCTTTTTCAATAAAACACACTGAAAACTGTGTAAACATCGCATTTATAAGTGTTTTAACACGATCTTGTTGTTCCAAAGTGGATATAATCACGCTCAGTTTATTCGCAATAAGATGTGTCTCGTCTACTGATAGCTCTTCTTTATGAGCAGGATTATCTTTAGCATACCAACGCGCAATGGCTAAATGCTGTAAAATTGCATTTTGGCGCTCATTTTCGGTCATGCAAATTAGATCCCAATGCTCGATAATAGATTACAAATAGAGCGCACGGTATGTGTCAGCCTTGGATGACTCACCTCATACTCAATGATCGCCTGTTCAAGATCACTAAAATCTGCTTCTTTAGGATCTTGCAGCTTACTCATTTCCACTTTTTGTTTGGTCAAGTTGGCAATTTCAAGCGCTTGTGCTTTTTCGCTCTCAGGCAAAGACTTAAGTTCAATTTGTAAATGATCTAACAACTCGGATAAATGCTCAGTATCGTCAAAGTTTAATTTATCTGACGTTTTAAGCATCTCTTGAATTTTGGCTATTGTATTTTGTGGCATATCTTGCTCCTAGCGCCTTTAGTTTGATTTTATTCTAGGTGTTAAGCGCCTGTTTGACAATTAACTTACTGGGAATAAATTGATTTTATTTTGACAGCGCAAAATGCTGTCGTAATTATGAATACTATAACGCTCAACAAGACGCTTACATACTTCAATTGCTTTAAAAGAGTTACCATGTTTATCCAAGCGCGGTGAGTAAATCGCAATACCCATCAAATCAGGAACAACAACATAAATTCCACCAGATACGCCACTTTTTGCAGGCAGTCCAATCGAGAATGCCCACTCACCAGAATAATCATACATGCCACATGAATACATCAACGACAAACAGTTTTTAACAGTTTCTGGTTTAAAGATTTCTTCTTTTGTCACGGCACAACTACCAGCATTGGCAAAGCTTGCCGCAATTGTTGCTAAAATTTCACTATTAAGCTCAATCGAGCATGCCTGAAAATATAAATTAAGCGTACGATGCAAATCGGTATTTTTCGGGAAAGCTTGATGCTCACGCATGAAATAACCCAAGGCATAATTACGATCTGCTGTTTCTTTTTCTGAGTTATATACGGCATTATTGAACGTGATTTTCTGACTATCTGCTAACTTATAAAGCGCTTGCATAATATGATTAAAACGATCTGCCGGATTGGACTTACGTTTGATCATCGAGCATGACATAATCGCACCTGCATTAATCATCGGATTATGTGGCAATCCCTCATCATTTAATGTTAACTCATTGAAATTTTTACCACTTGGCTCACGCCCAATATGCTTATGCACATGACTTAATCCATTTTCTTCTAGCGCCAGCGCGTATAACACAGGCTTCACCATCGACTGCATACAAAAGCGTGACTTAAAATCACCAATACTAAATTTTCTGCCATCAACCGTGCACACGGAGATGGCAAACTGATTGGGGTCAACTTTTTTAAGCTCAGGGATATAGCTTGCCACTTTGCCTTGCTGATTGGATTGTAAACTTGCATGGATATCGCTTAGATAAGCACAGAATTCTTGGAATTTTTCGTCAGAAATCATTATTTTAATTTTATATTTTAGCCATTGAAAATACAGCTTATTCTATACGTATCATTAACTATTTGACAGAATTTATTCATTCCCCCTTACGTAAACTTCAACATGCTGTTCAAATAACAAACCATTGCATTCATAATCGTCAAATGCTAATACTATTTTACTAAAAGCACCCAAAACCTTGACTTACATCCGCTTGGGTGTATTCTTATAAGAAAGGTAACATGCTTTTATTTAGGGATATTGCTGAGAAACGAATGAGTGAGGTACTAAGAGATGAAAAATAAAAATATTGGAACAAGTATCCAATCAGCCATCAAAGAGCAAATGGAGCATGATAAACATTTCAGCATAGATTTTGAACAAGAGCGTTACATTAATGAAGTTGCTCAACTTGCTTATCAGCTAAGAATTGAATCCGGGCTTAGCCAAAAAGAGCTCGCTGAGAAATCAAATACTACACAACAAGTTATTTCTCGTCTTGAAAGCGGCTCTGATACAAGGCTACCCTCTTTTAACCTGCTCTCAAAAATAGCTCATGCACTAGGGAAAAAACTAACCATTCAATTTAACTGAAATCTGCCAACAATGATGGATTGTTGATCTTCTTAGAAAGTCGCGTGACAAGCATTTATCATCAATATTTTGGCAATCATACTTTGCCTGCAACCCTTCATCAAACTTAAACTTGCGATAATTGTTAGAGAAGTACAACACGCCATTTCTTGTTAAAAGTCGCATTGCGAGCTCAATTAATTCCACATGATCACGCTGTACATCCAAGACATTTTGCATACGCTTAGAGTTAGAAAATGTTGGCGGATCTAGAAAAATCACATCAAATTGCTTACGCGCTTTAACGGCTTCTTTAAGCCACGTAAAGCAATCCGCCTGAATAAATAAATGCTGATCAACATTTAATTTATTTAAGTGAAAATTGCGTTTACCCCAATCTAGATAGGTCTTTGACATATCAACACTCACAACATTAGCCCCCATCAATGCCGCATGCACACTTGCTGAGCATGTATAAGAAAACAGGTTTAATAACGTTTTTCCTTGAGCGGATTTTGTCACGATTTGGCGCATTTTACGGTGATCTAAAAAAAGACCAGTATCTAAATAATCATCAAAATTCACATAAAACAAAGCATCATGCTCTTTAACCACATGGAACTTATCAGTTATTGCCTGCCTTTGATATTGACTGTCACCCTTTTGTCGCTGACGTGTTTTTAAATGGATATGCTCATATCTAACTTCTAATACTTCGGCAATATGATAAACCGCTTGCAACAGACGCTTTTGTGCAAGTTTTTCATCAACCGTTTTACCCATCTGATACTCTTGTACATGCACATGGGTATTATAAAGATCAATTGCCACCGCATATTCAGGCAAATCCGCATCATAAATACGATAGCATTCTAGCCCTTGCTGCTGCGCCCATTTTTGGATTTGTTGATAGTTCTTTAATAGACGGTTTTTAAATGCTAAATGCCCATCATCTTGCAAAACTGCATTCTTAGCTTGACGCGTTAATTTCTGTGTCGCAGATTCATGCTGCATCACCCACTGATCTGATACTTCAAATTGATAAAGCATCGTCTCAAGCGCACCATTAAAGAACTTATTAACTTTCATCGCTCTTAAGCCCAGCGCTCTCACCGGTTCACTTGCCGCACTGAATATTGACACTTTCCAGCCACTGAAATCACGTATTAATGCTTTGCCAAACCCGCTAAATAATCCACGCAATTTTTCCGGTCTGCCATGATACAAACGCTCACCATAGGGTGGGTTGGTCAAGATAAAACCCGTTTTCTCATGCCCATCATTACTTAAATCTCTGACATCTTGCACAAAGACTTCAATCGCACCAACAAGATCCGCACTTGCTATATTCTGGCGTGCTTTATCCAATACGCGCATATCATCGTCATAGCCAATTAGAGTTATATTGCTTTTCTCTTTGCCAATATTTTTGCGCATTGACGCTTCTGATTTTAGCGCCTGCCATGCAGCATAATCAAAATCACGCCAATGCATAAAACAAAACCTATCACGCGTAAGATTTGGCGCAATATCATATGCCATCATCGCAGCCTCAATTAAGATCGTCCCTGAACCACACATTGGATCGATAAAATTTACTTGATCTTTTTTAATCTCATCTAACCAACCACTTTTGACAAGTAGTGCGGCAGCTAAAGTCTCTTTCAATGGTGCCTCACCTTGTGCTAAGCGATAGCCTCGGCGATGTAAGCTTTGTCCTGTCAATGACAAATAAATAAATGCCATGCCTTTTTGCAAATGAATATTGATGACAATATCTGGATGCTCTAAATCAACGTTTGGGCGCTCATCCATCTGATCACGGAAATAGTCAACCACAGCATCCTTTGCTTTTTGTGCAGCAAACTGTGTGTTATTAAATACTTGATGCTTACCGGAGACTTCAACTTTAATCGATTGCTTAACATCAAAGAAGCTTGCCCACGGTACTGCATAGAGTTCATTATAAAAAGCATCAGCACTATCAAACTTAGCCACATACAATTTGCGATGCACTTGATTGGCAAGTCTTGACCATAAACACACCTTATAAGCAGTCACGATATCTGCTTCAAACTCAACACCCGCAAGCTTTTCACGTGCTTCATCAACGCCTAGCATTAACAATTCATCTTTTAGTAACAGCTCAATGCCCTTGGCACAGCTTGCAAAAAAGCTTAATAATTTGGTTTGCTCTACATTCTCAGTAGTAAGTGAAATATCCATTAGAAAAATAATCGCTAAAAATTCAATCTGGGGATTATACCACTTATAAATTATTTTGCGGTGTTTAATTGCGAGGCATTTTTACTAAATCAATGCCGAGAACCTAAGTCCTCATCTTCTTTATCTCCTTCTATTAAGTGCGTCAACTCATCACAGAGTATTAGCTGATCACCTTTAAACTCAAACATTGCAATAACCTTCGCTTTAATGATCATGCCATTAATTTTCTCAGCTTCAGGATAATGCACACTACATACTTTATTACCCTCTTCGATTAAATGTTCAAAGTGAATTTTCACCTGACTTACCGTTGACTTGAGCGCTTTGATATGTGCAATAAAGTTATCAAATTTTAGTATTTTACCATCAACATACTGTGTGTAATCAGGGTGAAAGTATTTATGAATATCTGCTTCATCAAAACCATCTTTTTCAAAAATGATCGTAACTACCCAGCAGGTTAGATTTTGATAAATCTTAATTTTTGGCAATTTTTCTCGATTTAATGTTT
>JAQCCA010000082.1 GCA_027621155.1 Pseudomonadota bacterium
TGTCAGGCTCAAAAAACTAGAACAAGATGCTAATAGACAATATTTGACTGATCAGCTTAAGCACTACAAGCTACTTGAGCCAAACACTGAAAAATCCATTGCTTTGGTTAGTGAATTAAGCAAGGAATACCACAAAGGCTTTATTTACCACAAGTTAAAAGAACTTGAGGTTGATACACGCGCTTATTATAAAGATTTACATAGCTTTGAACGTCAAGCCCATCGAGCAACACTAAATGACGAGCAGAAAGCACAGCATGATGTTGTGTTGTCTTACATTGATTCAGTTGTAGCGGTTGCTAAAGCGTATAGCTCAGGTGACAAAAAACAAGGCTTTGCGCTGATTGGCAAGCGTGATCAATTAGCTGCACAGATTCAACAAGATCAATCACGTTACAGTGACGAACTGACCTTTGAAAAAGTTAAGCTTGATAAGCTAGAGAAACACGCAGAAAGATACTTCAAGCAGCAAGAAAAGCAAGAACAACAGTTGTTTGATGCTGCGCCATCTTTCAATGAACTTGAGCCAAATGCTTATTACTATGACCAGGGCGAGTTCGACCTAGGCAATATTGAAGATAGTATCAGCGAATACTATCAGCAAAGCATGGCAGTTAATGCTATTGATGATGCGCCAATAATCAGCACCAGAAAAACAGCCGCCTTTGAAGCCATTGAACGCGCTAAGAAATGGAATGCTGAGTTAATTAATGACGAGCTAATGGCAAATCCAATAGTGACTTATACGGATATATTCGGAGAGCCTAAAAAGCAGACTTCAAAAGAAATGCGTTGGTCAGGCGGTTTGATTGTCACATTGACAGGGCAGGATGCGGGTAAATGGTATGACTTTGGTAGTGGCAAAGGCGGCTACCCAGTACAGGCATTAATGCACGAATCAGGCTTAGGCTATAGGGAAGCCTTAGAGAAAGGTGCGTATATCGCAGGACTCAGCGAATCACAAGCGCAAGTTGAGGATAGTATCGAGCGTATTCAGGCACGAGAGCAAAAAGCTCAACAACGCGCGGCACTGGAAAAGCGAGTGCAAGCACAAAAACTAGAATCTATGCAATCGATCTGGAGTGCAACCGTTCCTGCTGAAAATACGATTGTTGAGGAATACATGGCGGTACATCGCAATGTCTATGATATTTCAAACACTACCTTGCGCTTATTCCCAATCGGTGCCAAGTGGATTGATTATGTCGAAGATCAAGCCAATCAAGGACAATACAAGCGGATTGAGAAAACAAACAAAATCCCTGCTATGGTGATTGCATCGACCGACAAAGACGGTAATGTGATTGGTGTGCAGCGGACTTATTTAGATAAAGAAACCGCAAACAAAGCAGCATTTATGGATACGCCTAAACTATCAAAAGGCAGCATAAGAAACGGTGCCACTTTACAAGTGGGCGATAATGGCAAGGTCTACATAGCTGAGGGTATTGAAACCGCAGCCAGTGTTGCGTTAGCAGATCGCAATGCTACGGTGCTTGTGTCTATGTCTGTGTCTAACATGGTCAATATGATTGATAAAGTAAAAGGCTTCAAACCAAGCGAAGTTATTTTGCTTAAAGACAATGACGGAGAAAATGCCAAGACCGATGAGACCTTTAACAAAGCACTGAATAAGTTTGAAGCAGCAGGGCTGAAAGTCATTGCTAAAGAGCCAGGAATGCTGCAACGTATTGTTGATGAGAAAGGCGACAAGGCTAAGACCGACTGGAATGATGTTATTCAAGACAAAGGCTTGAATGGGCTAAGTGATGATCTAGGTATTGATAGAGTTTACGCGCGCTCAAGGCTTTATGATCGATTGCATAATGCAATAAAACCAGATCAGCATATTAAATCTGATGCGGCAACAGGGTTAAGAGAAGCAACAGAAGTGCTTGCCTATTTGAAGCAAGAAAATACCAGTATGCGCCTGTCACATAAAGTCGCTAACAGTGATGCGTTGGATACAAAGCAAAAGCAGCTTGAACTTGATAACATGTTGCAAATGCGGTTAATGGCATTTAATCTAGCTAAAAATAGAGATACTAACATTTATCTGGATAAGTATCCTGAGATTAAAGCACGTGTTTACCGTGATACCGAA
The DNA here is from genome assembly GCA_027621155.1 of Pseudomonadota bacterium. Taxonomy (GTDB): domain Bacteria; phylum Pseudomonadota; class Gammaproteobacteria; order Francisellales; family Francisellaceae; genus Caedibacter. The sequence goes on from JAQCCA010000082.1 coordinate 2,105, forward strand.
ATGTATATTGAACGGCATTTGACGTTAGAAGAACAAACTTTAGCGAGAAGAGAACATACGGTTAGAAAACTTATTGATATAGATAGAAAATCAGGTAAATTTGATATAGATGAAAATGATACAACACATACAAGAAAAAAGGCACGCACCAAATCCAAACAGCACAAGAAAGGATTGGGATATTGATATGCTAAAATCTTATATTATAAGATAAAAGCTTTGGTAGCTAACGATGAAAATAAATATTAAAGACAGCCAATTTAAAACTTATCGCTCATGTCTTATTAATGCGATTACCGCGGATAAGATAGAAAGCAAGCGATTTGAAAAGAAGATCAAAATGCTTAGTGATTTAGAGCAAATTGATAATACGGTTGATTTAAGAGCATTTATTGAAATTCATTTGGATGAAATCAGTTATAAAAAGCTGCGCAATGCCACTTACCAGCGGAAGTTTTCAGAAGAAAATGACTTGGCAATCATTAAAATTAAACGTGATGTTTTTGATGGGTTGCAGGAAATATCTGAGTTACTGGGCGATGTTGGTCATGAAAAAGTTATTAATCACTTAATGAAATTGTATTGGCGCTATTCGTCAGTAGATGATGCCATGGGTAACTTTGAAGATGACGATTTAGACGATGAATCATATGATGAGGTAGATGATGACCAGGAGCAAGAGGATGAGGACTTTGAAACAAGTCACAGTGACGAACATTGTCACGATTTAAGCATCTCTTTTCCATTGGGACATTCTGGCACCATGATGCATCAACAGTTTTTAGGTGGTATTCCTATACATACTGAGCTATCTGGCGGTCGATCTTATCGAGGCAAACCTAATCAAGGTTATGTTAAAAAAAGTTATGATGGTGAGGTTATTACCAAGGCAGAGGCACAAAAAACATATGCCAACACCCTTAAGAAGCATCGACTTAAAAAGCAAAGCCCTGAAATTACCGATGTAATTGATGGCTTATTTCCTGAGGATATAACCAGTGATAACATTGTAGAAGTTATGGAGGCATGTCACAAAGTTAGAAAATCCTTAATTGAAAAAGGGTTTATGTCATCTGAAATTAAAAAAGATGAAGTGGTTATCAGTAAATCCTTTAGTTATGCTGATTATGAAGAAGATGCCTATGCCTATTTTTTAGTAGACATTATGAATAAATGCTTTGGTGTTGATTATGATCTTGTCACCAAAGGCAAAAAAGATGACGCTATGGTTTTCAAGGGAATGCCTGCGAATGTACAAGCTGCGTATGATATATATAACAGGTTGTATCAATTTTTTAAGCGTTTCGCGCAAGAAAAAATGGACTCATATCACAAAAATACCAAGCTTAAGACAAGACGTAGAAAAATGGGATGGGCAACAATCGACATCATTAATAGCATGTTCGACCAATTTAATCTTGAAGCAGGCGAGTATTCAGAATACGATTTTTTAGATGTTGAAAATCGCAAATTAGTCCAGTGTCGAAAAGTTTATGCTTTTAGTGATTACTATGACTTTATATATTAGCATATAAGATATTCGCGCTAACGTCTTATATGCTAATATTCTCATTTACGCTCTTATAACAAGTTGCTATTTCTCTTGCCCAAATCTTATATGCTAAGAACTTTGCTTTTTTGATGCATATCATATACTGAAACTTGCAGCTCCTTATTAAGGTCAAATTCATAATAGTAATCATGGTAATGAAGTGGGTTGCTTAGATGGCTTTTGTTAAAAACCGCTATATTTGTTCCCTTTGAATATCTGACTGATTTTGAAATAATTGCGGGAATGCTATTTTTATAAACAGTTACTGCAATTTCTTGCGTCTTTTGATAATTGCTTTGATCAACCAAATCAGGATATTCACCATTGCTTGCCATCTTTGCTCTTAAATCAATACTCAATGCATGACAAAACACCCTAAAAACAGTTCTATCTTTCCGTATTATCGGTTTGTCGGATGCTTCTAGTAAGTCAGGGGTATGTAATAGGAATTTTTTTAAATGAAATGCCGTCTCATAAAATGTTGTTTCTAGCCCCATAGACCCATACCATACCGCAAAACTACCATCCCCAAATCTGGATTTATCCCAATTATCTAGGCTAAAAATATAATCGATAGCATTAAGTTGCAATTCACTTGCTGTAAATCTGATTTTTTTTATATCAGCAGCACGCTCTGCCTCTTGCCAATCACTTGGATCAGAACTTAAATCATCAAATGGGTTGAATTTTTTATCTATGTCTATACCAATAGTGTTTCTAAAAACATCATCTTTAAAATTAACAATATCACTAATGACTTCTAGCATGATTTATAACGACCGATAGTTTTCAAGATAGTTATGTACTTTGACCACGCCTAAAAAGCCATCGGCTGTAATCACTTCTACGGGGGTCTTGTTTTCAAAATACGTGTTATTGGACTTCATCCATTTATATGCCAAATCAGGATTATGTTTGAATAGCGTCCTTAATATTTTATGAATAGAAAGCAAATACCTTACTCTGTCGTAACTATCCCTGCCAAAACGAATATGCGCCATGCCTTTTTTGTATCGGCTTATCGTAGAGTTAGTGCGATCAGACAAGCCCAGTAAATGGGATTGCTCAGCATATGTTAAGTGCCAGTGTTCAAACAGTGTCATAATCATTTGTGTTAACTTGTCAGATAGTTCGCTATCAGGTATTTCATACTCTTCTGCTAACATGTGATCACCTTTAAACATTGTCACTTAGTTTATGTCTTAATCTACATAATAGTATCTAATTAAATTATATCAAGTATTTTTAGGTACTGTTGTTAGATTTTAAACAAATCTCAGCATTCTAGCTGCCGCCATTAATCTTATATGCTAAGATATTTACTAAAATGACAACCCTTTAGATTTAGCTTTTATTCGATTTATTTGATTCAATTGATTGAGCTTGTTTTTTACAGAAGAGTGTTTGCCATCATCCTGTCTTAAGCTTAATGAAAATAATTCTCTTAGCTCTCTTTCTTTTCCTGCTGTCGATAAGACAAACGCATCTCTTACTTTTTGAGGGTGCTGTTCAAAGTAAAATCCAATAGTCATATCATGTCCGGCATTTCTGGCTACATGGTCAATAAAGGTTATAATTGTTCTGGTGTTTCCTTCTCTAAATGGATGTATTTCCCATATATCCGTCGCATGATGGAGCAGCTTAACAATAAATTGCGGTCGATCTAACCCTTGCAAATATTTATCTTTCTTTAGGTTGCTGAATGCATATTCAGCTCTAAGTTTAAGATTGTTATCTGGCTCTTGACCATTAGGATCTGGATAAGCAACTGAATAACCACCCAAAACATCTTCTGCTTTAGTCACTTTAATTGTTCTTGGTTTGCCTGCCCACTCGTAAACATCTTGAAAAATGTGATGGTGAATGGCTTGCAGATGCTTATAATCTAGCTTACCAGCAATAGGATTTTCCATAAGCTGCTTAATACGCAAAAAAGAAGCATCATCTTCAAATTGTTGTAAGCTCTCCTGGTTCTGAATATTAAGCTTGTTTTTTAAAACCTTAGTGCCTTTGTAGACATAGGGATCATGATTATTTGCCATACTTTACGCTAATCATAGCAATGGCTTGTTCAGTCGTGATACTACCTTGATCAATTTGTGATGCTAGTTGAATGGCAGATTCAGAAACATTGCCACCTGCTGCCTTTACTGCACCTATGGCTTTTTTGGTGCTATTTGATAAAGCAGTGCCATCATTTAATCTTATTGGCTGATTTTGGGTGGCAGAAAACGGTGGCGTAACCATAACACCATCAATGTTGCCAGCGGTATAATGTACATGCTGATACTGTGTTTCGTATGCCATAAAATCCATCCAAAAAAATGCTTATTTACTGGTGTAAATTATAGCACACTTACGACCTGCTGTCTTTGTATTCTTCAAAAATCAAAACGATTAACAACGACAGCAAAACAATAAAAACGCAATAAAATGAAATTAAAATGAGATGTCTTATTTTTACACGTATCTGGGCTTAATGATCGCGTAAATTCCCATCTAAAAGCACTATCTTATATTATAAGACTTTTTCAAATAAATGGCTGCTTTGTAGATTCTGGACAAATCGGCAAAGTGTGCAAGTGGATTTGAATTGTAGAGTAAGCATGATATTGCATGATAGAAATTGGATATGCTAACATGGTTGCTAATAGTCACTGTGACAATTAAGGAAATGATAATGCCCAAATCTAGCGCCCAACGCATGAAAGAAAAAAGAGAACGCGACTACAATACACTGCTAGACAGTAATGCCAGTGAGAAAAAGTTATCAGATACCGGACTGATTGAAATCATTGGCGTATGTTATCGCAAAGCAAAACAAAGCGGAAATACCGCTGTGCTTAAAATTGCCATGAGAGAATTTAATAGGCGTATTGAACTCATAGAGCAAAAAGAAAATAATTCTCAATAATCGTCCTCACTTTCTGCTTTTTTTAGTTTTTCTACTTTTTGCATACCTTCTACGTCTACCATAGCAACCGCCTCTGCTGGTTTGTTGTCAGCATGAAATGATGCAATTTCAGATTTAATTGAATTGCTTATTTCCTTTGCCATAACCGCAAATTTTGCCAATTCTTGCTCATGTTTGCGCTGTTCTTTAGCTTCTTTTTCTAACTTTTTAGCTGCCTTTTCTTCCTCGGTCATCTCGCGCTTCATTAACGACAAATCAATAACTGGTTCAATCGGTGTCTGCTCTGGCACATGCTTATCTAAATCAGGGTTAATTTTATCACCCAGTAATTTAGATAGTTTACGATCTTTGAAGTAATAGGACTTTTTAAATTTAATGCCATGCTTACCAGAAATATGCGCCAAGCCTTGATCATCTTCAAGGTGCATAAGCTCATCTGGTGTAATCAATGGCTTTTGCTGTAGGTGTTCATTGCTATTGACTTCCATACGCATTGATTGACGGTTTTTCGTTTTGTATTTAATGGTGCGTTGACCAAATAACTCAGAAAGATATTTAGCATCATCAATACTCCCTGTTGCAGATAATAAGATTTTGTTAGGAATACTATTAAACGCCCTTGCTTCATCAATCGTAAAATCCTGCCCTACTTGATCTTTGTATTGTAAATAGACAATTGAGCGCACTCTATATTTTCTAAATGTCGTTAGATTTTTGCGTATGCGATCTAAGCGACCAGAATTACCAAACTCATCAATATTAAATAATACTGGGTATGGCTCGCTTTCAACATTAGGCACCTTCTTCATTAAGTGCGCGCTGATCTCTTCCCAGAATATCGTTATTAATGGCTCAAGCTGTTTGATCTCACCGTCTGGGATACCAAAGAAAATATGCATTTTTTCTTGGCGTAGCTTAGTAATATCAATATCGCTGTATTCGGTTGCCGCTCTTATAATTGGGTTTAAATAAAGCCCGATATACGCTTCATAATTAAATTTAACACCGCCTTGGGTTTGCTCTGCTTCAATATTCAAAAAAGCGTTTGCGTTAACCTTAAACTGCGCTTCAACTTGATCATTGGTTAATATCTCCTGCCTTAGCCATTCGTTAAAATTACCTTTACAACAAATCTCTGCTAATTGCCCCAGTGTGCAATAACCTGTTGTGCTAATCAGATAGTCAGCTAAACCCTCAAGCACTCTACGCGCCATTGATGACCAACTTTGAGCATGATCGTTTTTGGAGCTTGGAATAATCTTTTTACAGATACGTTGAATAACACCCCATCGATCTGACTTATCCATCGAGCAAGCCCAATGAAATGGATTAAAACAATGTGTTTTACGACTCAATGGGCAAAATTGATAAACAGACTCACCACGCGATCTTAAGTAATTAGCAGTCGCCTCATAAAGCTCGTTAGAGGTGTCATTATTCACTGTGGAGCCATCCCAGTTAATAATGTTAGGAATTGCAAAAGCAGTAGATTTACCACCACCAACATTTGCCAATACCAAAACAGGCGCAAAACCATTAAGCCAAACATTGCGACCTTGCCATTTACCCATACTTAATGATGCGTCACCTTGATTTAACATTTTATAACGCATGAGATCAAAAAGAGTTGCCCAGCGAGCGTTGCCATGCAGTTTATTTTTTTTCAGATAAAGCAACACTCGCACAATCGATACCATCAAAACGGCAAAAACAAAAATGCCGGCAATCACGGCAAACTTCATATTTACAGTTAATTGAAACTGATTATCTGCTAGATAATACAAAAAGCTAAAGGGCGATAAGCTAGGCGCTAAATGTAAGATTAAACTATACACCAAGCTTGAAGCGCAAAACCCTGCAAGCATTGCTGCCATAATTGCTGCAAATATCGTAACGCTCTTTTTGTGTATAGAAATCGGCAAACAAGCCAGAAAAACAAATACCGCAACCAATGCAGATAATGCCATTGGATTCGCAAGACCTTTAGCAGGTGATAGCAGTGACACACCATACACAAAAACATAGCCAGCAAGCGCTAGTGGTACAACATGTTTAATGATTAATAGCGCCTTAACTAGGTTCCTATTTATTGTCTTACTTGCCTTACTTGTTTTACTTTCTTTATTTGCTTTCTTGGCTGCATGCAATAAACATGCATCGATGATAACGCCTAAAACCAACAACACATGCAAAACCCAGAACATCGTGTTGTTTTTTAAAACATATTGGTAGCGCCCAAAAGTCGTAATGGCATAAGTTTGCACCGGTTCATTATAGATATAGCCAACAAAAAAAATGAGCATCACAACTAAATAAGTCACCATGCCCAGCCAGTAATATTTACGCCAATAAGCAAACCCAAGCAATCCCATAACATAACTGACCACATAACCAATCACTACAATAGATAAAGCCCAGTAGGTTAAAGTGTTTAGTGGGCTTCCATAAAGATAGCGAATGGTGAACACATTGCCATAGCTAATCTGATATAAGTTGTATAGATAAATAAGATTCACAGCAATCATTGCCATTACTGTAAATAACAACACAACACCGATGGCTATCATGTGCTTTTTTACTTCATCATTAATCACTGCATTTGCTTTCATCACAGCTTTACGCATAACTACTTCCTATTACTTACTTCTGAGCCATTGGCTTAGCAACGCCTAAGATGTCACCTTTTGCGACTTGACCAAAATAACGCGAATCCCAAGAATGGACATAATCCCCATTGCCATATAAAAGATAGCCTGTAAGCTTCTGATCTTTCATGCTTTGCGGTGTTAAC
>JAQCCA010000083.1 GCA_027621155.1 Pseudomonadota bacterium
TCTGGGAAATTATTAGCTTCTTGAGTAATTACAGTTGTTTTTGTCATGGTGAAAATTCCTTAAAAATTAAAAATAATTGTTATTGGTTACTTTGCCTATTGGCTACGATTATACTTTTTGAAAAGTTGACCTGTATTGAGCTTCTAAATCGACAATATAGGCATTTAATTCTTCTACTTTTTCAAACCTTGCCACATTTTTAAAAACAATGCCTAAACCTAAACTATCTGCGAGCAAAACAAGCTGACCGTCCTCTTTGTCAACTGCATAATGTGCATATTCGCCTTTTGATGTATTGAATATTTTTAATTTTATTATTTCATCTGTTCTATTGTGTGAATCTTTTAAAACTTCGATTGCTTCATTAATTGAAGACATTACTGTGCTATTAGTCATTCTTTCATAACTCCGTTTGATTGTTTAATTGTCGTTTACTTTGGGAAAATAATTATTCGCTGTCGTTATTGTCTGCTCGTTGCAACAAACGATTAAAAGAGTTCTGCGCTCTAATACTTGCCTTGAGAAAATCCGAATAAACTTGTTCGTCCTTGGTGCCTTTGACTAATTCATAGCTTGAGCGGGCTGTGCTGTTTAAAGCGTCTAAATCCTCGGCTATGTTAGATTCTTGATTTTGTGGATTGACTTTTTTTTGAGTTGTCATTAGTATTTACTCCGTAAATGTGAAAAAGCTCGGTGTTCTAAATTAGCGTTGAAGACATCGGGCTTTTTTATTTGTCAAAATTCGGTCAAGTTGACCGTTCCATTTATGCCTTTGCGGGCATGTGTCTATTATACCAAAATGACAGACTGAATCAAGCACAAACCCTTGTTTTATATAGGTTTTACGCACTTTTTGCCGTCTTTTTTGCTCGCCATTTTCTAGGCTGTATGGTATAATATACCTCATAATGGCAGCTTATGCTTTGATTGAATTGTAGACTTAACGACAGCCTTAAACTGAAAACACGCCCTTAATGCCTCCATAGGCTTGAACAGTGCCTACTTCTTAACTGGCACCTTACATACCTATCAATACTAGAAAACTTTGCATGACAACGCTAAGAACGCGCAACAAAACCGCGAGTGAGCGCAATTATTTCCCCGCAAAAAGCTTTTCGTGCCCTTAGCGCAGCGACAGGGTGCAAAAGCGTTATTAGCGGGAAATAATCAGCGAGTGAGCGGTTTTGTTCTACAACCGCTTAGAAAACGAAAGAAAAAAGGAATTGTGGGGGCGATTTGCCAAAATTAGCAAACATCAAAACAAAGAAATAGCCATACTGGGGGCGACAATGTCGCAAAAACTTTCAGCCGTGGCTTATGACAACAATAGATATTGCCACTTACGCCATAACTGACGCTTATGGCAAGATGATAGCATCAACCTAACACGGAGTAGTTATCATGAGAAGCGCAAGCGAAAGACTAATACTGGCAACACAAACTTTCTCACTTGAAACAGTTTGGATGCAAGGCTACGAATCAGGTCAAAAAAATCAAAACAGCGTATGCCCTTATCATAACCAGTCAAAAGAAAGTGATTACTGGAATGAGGGCTATGACGCTGCTTTATTCGGTGAAAAACCACTATTCCCTGAATATGCTGTTGAATCCAATGATATTAATTTAGTGCCGTCTAACAATTCACGCCACCCAATTGTCAAAGCGTTTGCGATTATTGGCACAGGAATTGCAATAGCCATAGCTATTGATCTAGCTGCATAATAATGGTGGGCTGTGCAGGACTTGAACCTGCGACCTGCCGATTATGAGTCGGATGCTCTAACCAACTGAGCTAACAGCCCTATATGATAAACGTCACATACAGACTATGGATTCATACCTTGCGTTGCTTCTAACACCGTTTGAAATGACTATAAGCATCATAGATTTTTTCTTTTGTTAACAGTAGCAGCGGTGCCTAATTTATTACAATATCGTAAAATGTCATAATTCCTGCAACGAAAAATAAAACTCCAAATATAATCATAAAGACTGAGCGCTCTTTACGATTAATAAAAATTGAGCTAGAAAAACTTACAAAAGCCAACGCTAATGACAACTGAACAGCCTTAAAGCTATATACCATCTCCAACGGAAAAAATTTTGCATTAACATAAAGGGACAGAAAAGTGCAAAAAAAGAAGACCCATCCCAAAATATTAAGAAAACGACTACGTTTCAAGCTATATTCATTTTCCATTTGCTGCTTCCTTCAACAACTTACCCGCTGAAAACTTAGGCGACTTAGACGCTGCTATCTTCATTGCCTCACCAGTCTTAGGGTTACGACCATCACGTGCTGCACGTTCTGCTACTTCAAACTTACCAAAACCTGTAAAGCTAACTGAATCACCGTTTTTAACAATATCAGTCACCGCTGCAAGGAAAGCATCAACGTATCTGTGCGCTTCTGCTTTTTTGCCACTGGCTTTTTCTGCAACTAATGCCTCAAATTCTGACTTGCTGTAACTTTTTACTTCTTTCTTAGACATGATTTACATCCTTATTTGTTAATTCACAGTCAAAATATACTGTGAAGCCTTTAAAATCAATGCTTTTACGCTCAAAAAGGTATGTCGTCATCATCAAAATCATTAATCACTGCTAAATCAGGCTGTGTCTGTTGTTGTGGCGGTTGATGATTGCCATTTGACGCACGATCACCTTTTGCCTTAGCATAATCATTATTTGGTGTCAGTGTTTGCGCCACTGGTTGATTTGATGGTGTCGCTATATGATTTTGTTGGTAGCTATCAATTGGTGGATTATCACCGCCTTGTGAGCTACCACCCATTAACTGAATTTCGTTTGCGACAATCTCAGTTGTATAACGATCAGCTCCAGTTTGATCTTGCCACTTATTCGTGCGAATACGACCCTCAACGTACAGTTGACTGCCTTTTTTGCAATACTGCTGAACTACCTCTGCCATTTTGTTGAAAATGACGACACGGTGCCATTCTGTTACATCGATGTACTGCCCTGTTTGTTTATCTTTGTAGCCGTCATTTGTTGCAATATTGACATTCGCTACTGCATTGCCGTTTGGCATGTGGCGCACCTCTGGGTCTTGTCCTAATCTACCAAGAATAATTACTTTGTTTACTGTACCTTTTGCCATTTTTTTTACCTCGTTTCATCAATTTTTATTTTTTCTAAAAGTTTTTTATTTTCAATAACATCTAAGGCTTCAAGCGCACACGCTTCTCTTGCCTTTCTTCTTGTGCTTGATTTTTTTGATATGTTAATACCTAAAGCATCGATACTTAAATTTACCTCACATACAAAATCTGGCAGTGGCGATATGGTAGTCTCCGTGTATGTCGGTATTTGCACCTCGTTCTCTTTCATCAAAATATTCAGCGTATCAATCGCGTTTTCAACACCTGATTTTCTGCCCGATATTTTCCAACCGTTCATTGCCATTTCAAACTCTCCTACTGCTACTTAAACTAAACATTCTTTAGCAAAAGGATTAATCACCTTATGCTTTTTCTTCATCTTCCAATCAATATGCAACACCTCATGATGTGGCAATCTTCTATCATCAAAATTTTCAACTTCAATTACACTCACACCGTCAATGTGCAACACGTCTAAATTACCATTGACAGCTTGATCCACGCTAGCCTTTGCTAATACAGCCTTAACTTCATCATCAAAATAGAAATACACACCACAATAACAATCTTCGCTGTAGTGAAAATTCACCGCCACAACATAGAACTGCTTTTCTGGGTCGTATATGGTGACATCTTCGTACCGCTCGATCTCTGGCGCATGCTGTGGCAATGTGAGTAGGTTGCCGTCAAGCTCGATGTGCTTTCTAAATGTGCGTTGTATTTTAAGTTTTAGCTTCATATCCACTGCCCTCGATGTAAATGCAGTCCATGCTCAATCAGCTTGTCTTTAACATTCTCAATATAGCCGTCAATCTCTGCTATCTTGCGATGATAAGTTGCAGTTATTTCTTCTGAACGTTGCGCCACTGGCGAATGTAAGTCATGTAGATAGCTGTTTTTGTCCATAACTAACTCATGATAACGTGACTTTAAATACTTGATGTCTTTTTCTTCTGGCGACAATTCCACTGGCTTTTTAGTTGACATGGTTTTCTAACTCCTTGATCTCGCTTTGAATATCAGCTATTTTTTCCTGTGTATCCTTAATTTCTCGTTGGTACTGCTCACGTAAAGCCGAGCTATACTGACTTACTGGACTTGCTAAATTTTCTTGGGCTTCTTTGAGTGCGTCATTGAGCCTATTTAATTCGTTTTTTAAATCAGTTAACCTAGTTTCCTCTAGGTTGAAATCGCTCCAGTCAACATCAATTGTTTTGGCTTGCTTCATATCAGCCGTGCTGTAGTCTTTAATGACTGCGTTAATGAACCATGCTGTTGGGTTTTTAATTTCAGTTGTCGATTTTTTGTAGTGGTAGTAGTGATATTTTTCCCATAGTTTTTCTTTGGTGTGTTGTTTGATTAGTTTTTTAATTTCATTATCTGCTAACTTGAATTCATTTTTTAAAGTTGCTTCAAGCTCTGTTGCATGAGATGAAGTTAAGTTATCAAGTATCATTGAACTAAAGCTGTCTCCATATTCATTTGATAATTCGTCCATATAATGCTTATCGTCACTTCTTGCTAAAACATCTTGATAACTCACATCTGAATTAGATGACAATTTATCTAAAAATGAATTATTGGTTTTTATCTTGAAATTAATAGCAGTAACTGATCTGCCCGTTTTTAATACCTCGTAAGTAAAAGTAATATCGCTTTTATTTTTTAACTCTAACTGAGCATGGTCAATGACTCGTTTTTTAAAATCATGCCACTTTGGTAGCTTGCCATCAGGAATGTATAAGATTTTACGTAATTCTAATAGCTCAAATTTCCTAGTTTTTATCTTCCTATACTGCATTAAAAGCTCATAAAGTCTAATTGAATACATTGATTTCAATTGAATAGCACACGCCAATTTATATTCAGTAAAATGCCCACTTAATTGAAGTATAAATGGCTTTATAGCATCATTAAGCTTCAACCTGACAAAGCCATCTTCATACTCTGCATAGCTCATCCAAGGGGCTTGCCTTAACGCTTTGCCATTTTTTGTTATTAATTTAATTACGCTACCACTCAATTCTTCAGTAATCTTTCTAATATGCGAATAATGCTTGCCGTCTAAATCGAGTATCCTGCACAATTCCTTAACCTTGATCTCGACTTCTCTAAATTCCGTGTCATTCGGGTTAACTAATGATGCTAATATTAAAATTATCTTTTTATGAGGAACGCCTAAATTATAGTGTGCTTCAATAATACTATTTGATTGAACTACACTTCTGTCCTCTAACTTTTCCTTTGTGATAGTAATAGCAGTACTCCTCATGAAATGCCTCCAGAACACATTACTATAAACGACATAAAAATAAAAGTGTCGTTTGTTTGTATTTTAACGGGATAGAAAAAGTCGTTTTTAATATTTCTAGGGATAGAAAAAGTCGTTTTTGGGTTAGGAAATGTCGCTTTAAGGATAGGAAAAGTCGTTTTTGGGTTAGGAAATGTCGCTCTAAGGATAGAAAAAGTCGTTTTTAGCTTCTTCAAACTCATATATATCAATGCTTCCAGCATGCCGAAAACATTTAAAACAATATAAAAAGAATTAAAACAACTACAACCGCGCGCACGAGGAATCATAAAACCAAAACCAAGCAATCTGATTTCGTTGTCGTTGTTGTTTTTCTTTTGATTATTATTTTTTTGCATAAACCTCTACTCGCCTGCTAAGTTTTTCAAACTCATCCTTAAACGCATCTCTCTCACCTTTGACCTTTGACAATTCAGATAGCGCCTGTTTAAGCTCACCTCTTAATTGCTCGTTTTCACTGGCAAGATTCATTGAATCCACTTTGTATTGCTTCTCTAGCTCGACATATAACGCTACAAAATCACTTTGCGTTTTGCTGCTTTTCTTAATCTCGGCTAATTCATCTGTTTTGATTAGCTCGTAGCCTTTCTTTTTAATCATTAAACCAAACATAAACACTCCCTTAAGTAGCCACCTTTCGATGACTACTGTTTTTAACTTATCAATTAACCTGCAAATATCCCTGCTATTTGCTTAGTGATACCATCAACCAGAACTGGCTTAGCTTCATCAAAGTGAAGATTTGCCTTATCTGCGACACTGGCAATACGTGTGCGGTAGCGCATCCAGTCGGTTTTCTGGTTATACGTTTGTGTTGTTCTGGTTTGACTACCTTGTGACAGGTTGGCATGAGTAGTTTGTGTCACCTCACCATTGACACGCACAGACACCTGAATATCGGTAATCATCGAATAAACCACATCGGAGTACATTTGATCAGCCAACCAACCAACAGCTCCAACACCTGCACCTACTCCGATGCCTACACCTGCACTATTAGCAGCTAATCCTGCAGCAACACCCGCTAAGCCACCCATGATCGCATTACCAAATCCACTGTTCATTGACTGCCACACCGACTGCACACTAGGTGCTTTACCTACTTGCAGTACGTTGACTTGCACCATGTCGTGCGCTTTGTCTACATCACGGACGACATCCCAGCCTTGACCTTGCAACTGAGCCACCAAAGCATCTTTAAGTTTTACATCTTGCCCAGAAGTGTCTTTTACCTGAACATAGATTGTTTTGTCTTTGGTTGACACAGGGTCTAGAAAGATCGTCTCACTCATCTTGGATTCAGTTGTTAAACTGCCGTGATGAATAGCCGTTGATATTGCCGCACATCCCGTAAGTTGCGCGCCAATAATGGCTGCTGTGGTAATTAAACCAATGGTTTTTGCTTGGTTGGTCTTTTTAATTAACTTCATCTTTTATTCTCTCCTTTAGTTTTTAATGAAGTGATGACTTGCTCGAGCAAGCCGTTTTATCGATACTGTCAACTATCTTGATCAGATCGATAACATGGATAGTGCCTGTGGCATCTAGAATTTGGATGAGTGCTTGACGGAACGCTTTTGATTCCTCTGCATCTTGATGAACAAGACATTTAAGGCGGTTTACTTTGCCGCTATTGCCTTTTAATTCAAAATCTAGGGATATGGACAGGTTTTGGCTTTTGTAGCTGTAAGCGTAAAGCAAATAGCCAAGAAACAGCATGAAGCTCAAACATTGGTAGCTTGTGTTTTTAAATACAAGCCACTGCGCTGCTAATATCGCTGTGATAGCTAAAACAACTAAAACCTGAATCGCTTTAAGTTTTCTAAGGTATCGTCCAGTGTGTAGTTTATTGTCTTTCATGTGTTGCTCCTGTTCCTGCAATTTCTTTGGGGTTGAATGTGCCACTATTGGGATTGACGTTCTTTTGCTTATTGACACTGGCATTTGATGAGCCACCACCTATGTGTAATGATTTAGGAATGTCCTCTTGGTCGTATTCGTTCTCAATCTGAAAGCTCGTGTCATGCTCACCATCAAGCGCATATATCTTGACCTTGACGTTTTCAATGACTGTTTGCCCTGCGGGTTGATAGGTGTGCTTAACCGCAAAGATCGGCATCGAATAGTCGCAGAAATCACTGCTTGATTGATACTTTAAGCCAGTGGTGGTAACTGTTTGTTTATCAGCATTGGTGAGTGTCGTTGTCGAGCCATCGCCCCAGTCAACAAAGATGCTGCTGATAGGGTTGTTATTTTTCCCTGACGGATAACCGCACTGACCAAAAGGCGTATAGCTTGGATAATTGGAAACCGCTTTTAATGTCACATCAAACGGTGCCTGATCTCTTTCGGGTGTTATGGTGATCACATCTGAGCTACCACCATTAATATCAACTTTCTGTGGTGTGTCATTGTTGAACGCACTACTGAAGTCCTGCACACCTGATTTCGTACTATTGGTAATGGCTGCTTGTTGCTCTGGTGATAGGGTTTGATTGCCGATGTCTTTGGTGTACTCACCTAAATCCATTTTGTCAAAGTCAAGCATTTGTAACTGCTGCAAAGCAAAACCGTCACAGTTTGGATGCTTTGGCTCGCCCCACGTCATCGCTGTGATAAAAACACGACTGGCAACATTGTACTTACACAATCCAAGCCCCACATCGCAGCCACCTGTTATACTGACATACGGTGAGGTTGACAGAACGTAAGGCTTATCGTTATTAATCTTCACTGGCAAATTGATTACTTGCGCTGATTGCTGCCCTGCTATCGTGAACTTAACGAGTACCGTGTCTTTTGGCGGCTTGTCAAAGCTGTACTGATAAGGCACAAAACGGTTATTTGTTGATGTGACTAATGCCCTGCTTTCTGGTGCATATTGCGGTGTTTGTTTTTGGGTATTTATATCAATGGGTGCGTTATATAACTGCCACTGAATCGGTGAGCGCATTACCGTGTTTAAACCGTTAACACCAAGTGATGTTATTTGCCATGTGCAGCTATTGTTTTGACAACTTCCTGTATAGCCTATCGTGCCATTAATAAACTTTTGTGCTGCCGTGTTTTGAGCATTGATAATATGCCACTGGTTATAGGTTTGTTGTGATAGTGCCTGATTGATATTATCTTCACTTGGCAATGCACCACATGCCTCGCCATTATCACACGCTGCCAATACTTGACCGTTTAATGGGTAATCAATGGTTATCGTGACACCGTTTAAAGTGAATTGCGGTTGTTTGCCTTGTGCGTTTAAATCAATGCTAATCTGTTGCTCTTTCTTGCTGCCATGATTCTCAACCTCAAGAGTGTATTGACAGCTATCACCATTGCATGCGCCTGTGACTTTTAAAGATAATCCTGCGCTTAACTGCCAATTATTCGCGCCATTACTCAATGATGCGCTTTGTGTGCTTTGCGCTAAGAATTGCCATTGATTAGGTGCGCCCTCTTTCCATGTTAAAGGCGCAAGCCAATCATTAGGTGTTTTGGCGTTGACTGCCAGACAATACCCTTGTGATAGTGAATTATTGCCAATCTGCCATTGCTGCATTGGCTTACTGACACATGTCGGGTCAAAGAATATCGTTTTAACTTCATTACCATTACTCAGCGATCCTGTGCAGATACCCTGATTGCAGCTATAGCTGATAGCTGCACCTGAAATTGTCTCTGTTTTATTGTTATCAACCATCACTGGTGCGTTGTAGCTGATGGTGATCGGTATATTTTTACTGCTTGGCTTAGTGTAGGTATAAGCCGCTACTGAAACGCCATTAATCACGGACTGATGCCATCCTGATTGACTCGCTGTCTGTGACCATTTAAATGTTTTTGTCACTGTGTTATGTCCTGAAGTCTCCCCTTGAGCAACTAAGGCATTAATCTGCGCTCTG
>JAQCCA010000084.1 GCA_027621155.1 Pseudomonadota bacterium
AAATACTATTTTTAAATAGGAAATTCAAGCAACTTTACCTCTCAGTGAACGATCCTTAGTACCAGGCCAATTACAATTACTATTTAACGTTGGCTGAGCGTCAGTCGAAGCCACACATTCCCTTCGACGTTGCTCAAGGAACGGGTGGGTATATAATTTAACTGTCTTTTAATGTCTTAATCGCTATTTGGTAGTGATAAACAAAATTCTCAAGCTTTACATCTGCATACAGATCTTGCTGATTTTGATAGTTAATCTGCATAACTAGCTGACCATTCACATAAAACTGCCGCTGATTGTTATGCGACTGCATTGTAATATCAGTTGTTTGTAGCATGTTGTTAATCACCTTCGTCGGCGCATAGGTAAAAATAAAATCAATCAAACTTTGCTTAACTCCCATATCAGCATGTGGCATCGGCAAACTGCTACTATCGATAATAGCCCCATCATAAACAAGCGAGAAGATCGAGCCACCCCAACCTGCAGCAGCAACAATGACAATTTTTTGCGCTGATGCTTCCACTTCTACTTGCGCAACATAAGACTCTTTTTTGCCCTTTATAGTATATTGTGAGCTTAAAATTTGAGTAACATCAAAATACAAGTTAAGCTCAGTCGGGGTTGGCAGCCTCAAATTTTGCGTCTTGAAAACTTCAATTTCTGGTGTATTCACCGCACGAGTTTGCAATAAAGCGCAGGATGATAGCAACACACAACCTATTAGCAGCGTTACGATATTGCGAAAATAAGTTAAATATCTCATCAGTAAACACTCGTTTCACCTTGTGGGCGCGACTTATAGCGCCGATGTTGCCACAAATATTGATCCGGAAAATCCGTAATCGCTTTCTCTAGAATATGATGATACCTTAGCGCATCTTGATAATCATCACCTGATGGGAAGTTATCAAGTGCGGGTAATACATAGATATCATAACCTGAGAAATCCGCCTTACGCGTATAATAACACGGTACAACTTGCGCGCCTGTTTTCTCTGCCAACCACGAGGTTGCTACCAAGGTCGCGCACTCTTTACCAAAGAAAGGCACAAAGATACTACGCTCTGCACCAAAATCTTGATCGGGGGCATACCATACCGAGCCACCTTTTTTAAGTGCCTTGACAATGGATACGACATTTTTGCGTTGTAGACATTGACTAACATAGGATTGGCGCGATGCTGTCATCACCTGTTCAAACAGTGGATTCTTATGCTTTTGATACACAAGGTAAAAAGGGCTGTAGTGCTCACCAATAAAACGCCCAATGACTTCCATGCAAGTAAAGTGAGCCCCGAGCATTAAAGCGCCTTGCTTAGTATCATCATGCGCATTTTCAAAGTGATGCATACCATGGCCATCAAACTTAATTTTATTAAAACGCTTTTTCGGCATAAACCAGGCAATCGCCGTTTCAACCCCTGAAATGCCAATTGATTCAAAGCACTTCTTACATAAATTTTCTAGCTCTTGTTCACTTTTATTCGGAAAAGCAATCTTGAGATTCGTTAATGTAATCTGTTTACGTCGCTTTAAAAAAGGATAAGTCATACGCCCAAGAAGTGCGCCTATTTTCATCTGCCAACGAAAGGGTAGATAAACAAAGCCGCGCAAAAAAAGAAAGGCAAGCTGAAAACCCCAGTACTTTGGGGCATAAAAACGCGATTTTTCTGTCATTGATTACCTTTATATTGATTAACTAAAAAAAGCTTGGTTTAGCAAAAGATGCGTTGCAATACTAGCAAAGTATCCCAATAAAATCACTAAGCTCCACTTCAAATGCCCTAAAAAAGTATACTGACCATGCGCTTTACCCATGACCGCAACGCCTGCTGCAGAACCAATCGATAGCAGGCTGCCACCAATGCCTGTCGTTAAGGTTACCAACAGCCATTGTCCTTCTGTTAATGGCGGTTGCATCGTTAGCACCCCAAACATCACCGGGATATTATCAACAATGGCTGAGAGTAGACCAATTAAAATATTCGCTTGTGTTATATGATCAAAAACTTGCGGCATCGCACTTGGCACATCGTGATATAGGAAATTAGATAGCACTTCCAAATAACCTAAAGTTGCCAAGCCCTGAACTGCAAGCAAAATACCAAAGAAAAATAACAAGGTATCCCACTCAATCATCTGAATTTTTTGAAACACATCAAAATGCTCACGTGCTTTTTTCTTTAAGAAAAAACCTAAAAACATCAAATAACCTAATCCTGTCATCATGCCTAGTGCTGGCGGCAGGTATAACAAATTCTGAAAAAGCACGGCAGTAATGACCGTCAAAACAAACATCACGATGACAATAATCGCACCGGATTTAAGTTTAACCTCTAATAATTCATGACTATGGTCTTCACCTTTAGGCAGGAAAAAACTCATAATCATTGCCGGAATAAGGAAACTGACCAATGCCGGAATAAATAATGCAAAAAAATGCGTGAATGGTACAACACCATTTTGCCACACCATCAAGGTGGTGATATCACCAAATGGACTAAACGCGCCACCTGCATTAGCTGCCACTAGGATATTAACGCAAGACATACATACAAATTTTATCTCACCTTTACCAGCGGATAATACTACGGCACTTAGGATCAAGGCAGTTGTTAAATTATCAGCAAACGGCGAGATAAAAAATGCCAGAAGTCCTGTTAACCAAAAGATACCTTTAATGCGCAAGCCCATTTTAAGAAGCAATAATTTTAGCTTTTCAAAGACATTGCGCTCTTCAAGCACATGAATATAGGTCATTGCTACCAGTAGAAATAATAACAGCTCACCATATTCCAATAAGCCTTTATTTAAGCTTTGCTCAACTAATTCACTATGACCATTGATCTTGCCAATGATCGCCGTGAGCACCCAGATAAGACCTGCCGCCAGAATCACCGGCTTTGATTTCGCCAAATGAATCACATCTTCAAGCATCACCAAGACATAAGCAATAACAAAAACAGCTAATGCAATAAGTGCATACGGACTTAGCATCGCCTGCATAACTGTTGTTGATACTTCATTTGCGTATAAAGCGCATGGCATCATCAACATGAATAAATAGAAAACTCTGATCATTTCTCTCCCCCCACCCTTAAAACAAAAAAGGCCGCAATTGCGACCTTTAAAGTGTATAAACTAACTAATCAATCAGATTAGAAGTAAACTGTAGCATCCAACATCAATGTGTTGTATTTACCAACGCTAGAACCTGCTGATTTGCCAGACATATAGTTATAAGAACCACCAATCCAAATAGTATCAACCACATTGTAACGTGTACCCACTTCAAATTGATATAAGTTGTTATCAGAGTTTTGCGCTACTTGGCTGTATGATACATAAGGCACCATATCTTTGCCCGCAACTGGCATAGTGTAAGAAGAATCTAAGCTCCATGCTTTAACCGTTGAACCAGAGTTAAAGTTCTTCAATACCGGTAAAGCATTAATACCAAATGCAGTAGAGCCAACTGAATCAATAGTTGACGTTGCAGTACCTTTAGCAGCACCAGTAACACCTAAAGCTGTAGAGTTAGTACCCTTAACACCAGAAGTTGTCACTAAGAACTCACCATTAACAGCAAGCCCTTGAATCATTACACCGGCATTGAAGTCCAATGCACCAACCATTTTATTGTCAGCTCCACTACCGTATACTGATGCATTTTTGGAGAAGCCAGTTGCATTAGCATAGCCAGCACCTGCATAATAACCTAAGTTACCTGCTTTACCATTATAAGAGGCATTTAATGCAAAATTATTGATTTGTTGAGCGCTTGATGCTTGTGAGTTCATTAATGACTCACCTTTACCATTCATCAAGGTAGCTGTTGCATTAATACCATTCATGCTAAAGCCAGCACCGACTTGACCACCATACGCCATAAAGTAAGCACGTGTTAAAGTTGGCATAAAGTTAGTCACTGAATCAAACTTACCAAACTCAACGACTTTCTTACCACCAAAGGCATAGAAAGGTGATTTAGCCAAGTTACCAACAACAAAGTAAGCATTTGGTAATGTTACATTACTAGAAGCCGCATTTGTAACCTGAACATCAGCAAAACCAGTTACCCAATCACCAATAGTAGAGGTGAATGCTAAATCAGCATAAGGCATCTTAATTTCGCTAGCGCTGTTGTTGCGTGGATTTGACGCAGGCGAACCAGAAGTATTCTGATAGTTTGCATAAATCTCACCTTTACCACCAATATAGATCGCATTAGGCGCTAGATCGCCAGACTTACGCGCATTAAGAATGTCTAAAACAGAACCAGTGACTTGCTGGTTGTTTAGCATTTGTTGTGAATAGTTTGCATCTGTACGCACGTTAACGATACCGCCACCGTTTTGTACTTGATCATTCATTGAACCTGCTGCAAAAGCTGAAGCGCTTGCAGTTGCAGCAACCGCTGCTACGATTATCTTAAGTTTCATAGTTTCTCCTCAACTGTTTTAAAACTTACATTTTTATTAAAAAATGATTCCTTTTTTGTCGGCTTCTTTGCCATCGAAAGACTACACACCGACAAAGGTATCACTTTATTTTAATTTTTCAAGCAAATCATAGATTTTTTTATAAAAAATTACAAAGATTCAGCATTTTCTGCTAAATAAGCAGCAACACCTTGCGGTGACGCCTTCATGCCTTTGTCACCTTCCTTCCAGCCCGCAGGGCATACTTCACCGTGTTCTTCAAAGAATTGTAATGCTTGAACCATACGCACTAATTCGTCCATATTGCGACCTAATGGCAGATCATTAACGACTTGATGTCTCACCACACCGTCTTTGTCAATCAAGAATGTGCCACGGAAAGCAACCCCTGCTTCAGGATGCTCAACACCATAGGCTTTAACAATACTGTGATTGATATCAGCAATCATCGTGTATTTCACCGCACCAATACCACCGTCATTGACTGGGGTATTACGCCACGCATTGTGCGTGAAGTGTGAATCAATCGATACTGCAAATACTTCAACACCCAGCTTTTTAAGCTCATCAACACGCTTATCAAGTGCGATTAACTCAGATGGGCAAACAAAAGTAAAATCAAGCGGGTAAAAAACAACCGCCGCATACTTGCCATCGCGTGCTTTTTCAAAGCTTAATGCATCTACAATTTCACCACTTGCTAGCACTGCTGGCGCTGTGAACTCAGGCGCTTTGCGTCCTACTAATACCGTCATGATTATCTCCTTAGGGTTTATCATTTCATAAATTGACAACAATTTAGTGCGCAAAAGTTTGCTAAAGCTTGCTGATTATGTCAATAATGACACAGCAGAATTTAATAAATTTTGGAAATAATTTTATGATCTATATCCACCCTAAAACCCAAGCATTGATTTTTGACTGTGATGGTACGATTGCTGACACCATGGTGATTCACAATGAAGCATGGCATACAATCGCCCAGCGTTATCGTTTTAATCTAAGTCCGGCAGAGCTTGCTCATTATAATGGCATACCTACTTTACAAATATTACAAATGCTAACCTCGAGTGAAGATAAAAAACGTTTTGATTTGCATAAAATGGTACATGAAAAAGAAAATCTTGCCGAGGAGAAGATGGATCGCGTGATTGCTATCCAACCGGTACTTGATCTTATCAATCGTTATCACCGGAAACTGCCGATGGTCGTGATCTCTGGTGGCATGCGTAAAAATGTTGTCAAAACACTGGAAGCACTTGATATTGCTAATCACTTTGAGTTTATTATTACCGCCGATGATGATCACCCGACCAAGGATACATCCGAAGCTTTCACCTTAATTGCTGACAGGCTAGGTGTTGATCATGATAAATGTCATGTCTTTGAAGATGGCAAGCCAGGACTTATTAATGCCGTTAAAGCCAATATGATGGTAACTGATATCAGAACGTTTTACCCTTAGCAACAATGAAGATGGGTCGCACTATTTTTCACCTCGCCCCTTGCGGGAGAGGTCGTGCAGCTTACGCTGCGCGGGTGAGGGGAATAATTGAGATTTATTAGCAACACTAACAAACGCAACTAAGGCAATAATACATACATAAACAACCACATAAGCAACATTCGCCAAATCGATTGCCAAGAATTGCGCAACCAAGGGTGCCGTACCACCAAATATGGCAACGGATATACTCCACGCAACACCCATGCCGGTATAGCGAATATTAACAGGGAAAATATCGACCATATAGCGGAACATACTACTAGTAACTAAGATATTGCTTATGGCATATAACACTTGCGCGCACAGTGCCAAATATATACTTGAAAACCCTGATAAATAGAACAAAACAGGCACGGTGATCACACTACTTAAAAGCCCTGCTTGTAGCATTTTTTGTGTACCTAATCTATCTGCCAACAATGCCGCTATTGGGGTTAATAACGTAACAGTCGCCACACCAAAAGTTGCAACCCAGTGCGCATTTTCACTGGTTAAAAACCCTCGCTGAATAACAAAAGACACCCACCATAGATTACAAATATAGATATACACGCCAACAAATGCTGCGATAAAAAAGCATTGTATCAGCTCATGGGCATACCCTTTAAATGCTTTGATGCCATTAAAGAGTGCTTTATTCACTCTAATACTTTCAAACTCAGGGCTTTCGATTGTACTCATTCGAAAGTACAATCCAATTAAGCAGCCGACAAATCCCAAATAAAAAGGTACGCGCCAAAACCACTCCGGCATCATCGGTAATGAAACGATTGATGCCATTGCCGCTCCCAACATCATACCCAAGGCGGCAGCAAAGCTTACCCAACTTACTGCAAGACTTTTAAAGCCACCACGGTAATGCTCGGCGACAAAGATCGCTGCTCCTGTAAACTCACCTGACACCGAAACACCTTGAAGAATCCGCAAGAAAAGCAATATCAAAGGTGCGGCAATACCAATACTTTGATAACTGGGCAAAAGCCCGATGCATAAAGTTGCCAGCCCCATCAGGATAAGGCTTAAGGATAAGGCTTTTTTGCGCCCGAATTTATCACCAATGATACCAAAAATAATTGAACCAAAGGGGCGCGCTAAATAGCTTGCGGCAAATATGCATAGGCTGAACAACATTGCATAAGGCGTATCTTCAGGAAAGAACAAATGCGCAAATTTAAATGCCAAATAGCCATAAAAACTAAACTCTGCCCATTCGACAAACGTTCCAATCGCCGATGCGATAATGACTTTATTTTTTGATTGCATCACGATAATCCTCGCCCTTTAAACGCAAGGATTATGCCGTGAGTTAGGGAAAAAGAAAAGATTCAACTCTGGTTACTCTATATTTTTTCGATTTAACTACTAGGAGACTTGACCGTAATGAGGTGAGGATTAACTGATTGATATGCCATAATAATTCCCTTGGGATCACTCTTAACTTCCCATGATATGTCACCCGTTGCTGAAGTTTCTAACGTGAGTTGCGCTGTTGCCGTAGCTGCTGTTGGAATTTGATTAGCCGGATAGGCACCATGATAAGTTGATGTTGTATATAGTTTAATAGTTGCCGTCATAGACTCTCCATTTTGAGGCGCAAAAAATGCTAGAGGCGTTGAAGCTCCTGAAATCCCAAAAGAAGAATTAGTAGATTTTAATTCCTGCCCATTTCCGGATGCTAATGTTACCGTAACAAACATAAATGGATTGGTTGCACTGATCGCAACACCTGTATTCATTGTCGTTGCTACTCTAAAAAAATTACGTTTTGGATTAGCGGTTGACGGCGTGACACTTAATTGCATTAAAGGTAATTTATCAGCTGAATAACTACCATCTTTATTTTCAATAAAACTAATAGCTAAAGGACTTTTTGAGTCCCTAAGATCTGAACCCGCTATTCCTTTTTTCGTGAAGTCCTGAGCATACAAAATACCAAAATAATCCATAAGCTTGGCTGAAAAATTATCTTTGCTCCAAGAGCCATCACCTAAATCAAATTTCCACACATTCGTAGCCATATCGAAGTCACTTGTATTTGACCCATCATGATATTGAACACTATCTTTCTTAAGAGGGTAGTACGTTACACTTCTAAAATAAGCATCAACACCCTGCCAATCATTATCTGGAGGATTCCCAGACCATCCAGCACCAGCTTCTTGGCTAGGCGTTAATTTACTATTTTCAAGATCTTTAGCAGCTTTGAATGCGACATAATTAGCAAGGTTAATAGATACCTCGCCAAGTTTATTATCAAACCCTGTATCTACCCAAGGAAGGCTTCCTTGTGGTGCTTGCACACCTGACTCTTTGAGCGATGGGTAGTCATCTATCGTATATAGTGCAACTGGTGTTGCATGAGAAATATCAGTTCCATTGCCCGGTGCATTGATATAGTAGGCAACGCGTGTCGGTGACCAGACAATAGTGTAAGTATTAAATTGCGCATATGGATTAAAACTAGCATTACCTGCATCTGGCAAAATATAGGTTTCATTATTCATTGCTGCTGCCGTATATGATTTAGCAAGTGTAGAGCCACCCAATACAGGTAACTTTTCAATAAACTTATAATTCTGCCTATTAAATCCAGGTAAAGTAACATCAATATTTTGATTACCCTGCGGCATACGCCACCAATTAATCGCTGCCATTTTACGCATATCTAAAGTGGATGGTACGGGTTTAACTGCTGTTAATGGATATTTCCAAACTGAGGCATTTTGCCAACCTGGTTGTTTACTACTTCCAGTTATACCACCCACCTCATAACCATCCCCGGTTGTTGCTATTGCACCAAGGTAGTTATAATTTTCTAAATTGATTTGTGTATCATTTTTGCCATTTGTCATCCATTTATTATAATAACTCTGCATCATACCAAGAGCTGTATCATCAGTAATGTAATAATTCTGAGTCCAATTAACAACATCTGCAGTAATCTGCCCTGATGTCATCTGGCTCATATCAAGCTTTGCACCATAGTACGTTGGGTTTCCTCCGGTATCTAATGCAATATACGAATTCTGCGTTGCTTGTGTATACGGCACAAACTCCCAATCAAACTCATTCCAACGCCACATTTGCGCTACCTCAGGCATAGCGCCTGGCGCTGGGGCATCTGAATAAAGCCAAAAGGCTGTACAAACAGGGCCATCAGCCGCTTTTAATTTAGCAACAAACATTCCATAATCAAACTTTTTCAACGACTTCATCTGTGCACTCAGATAATCTCCATAACGCGCATAGGGACTCCATTGATTTTGCTTTTCTTGTAAT
>JAQCCA010000085.1 GCA_027621155.1 Pseudomonadota bacterium
AGGGAAGCGATTCGATTTTGGCTGACTTGGATGTCCCAAAATCTATTATGAGCCCCGAGGCACCCTGTATCTAGCTTGAGTGGTTGTTGTATCAAGCTTGCATCACGCTGTACAAAAGCAGCTAATTGGGCTAATATGAGCGCCGAAATAAGCCTCAATAGACAGAAAAAACAGTAAAGAAGGAGCTATCCTCATGACGGATTTAAAACGTTCAACAAAGGTTTTGATTGACGCCAAAGGTCAACAATATACCGCCTATAGCTTGCAAAAATTAGCAGCTGAAACCGGCAAAGATATTACGCGTTTGCCGTATTCTATTCGTGTATTGGTTGAGAACCAATTGCGCAATATTGATGACTACAAAGTTAAAGTGTCTGATGTTGAAAATGTACTCAACTGGGATGCTAAAGCTCAGGTGCGCCCTGAGATTCCACATATGCCAGCACGTGTGGTAATGCAAGACTTTACCGGTGTGCCTGCCGTTGTTGATTTGGCTGCTATGCGCCAAGCGATTAAAGATGCCGGAGGCAATCCACAAAAAATTAATCCATTGGTTGATACAGCAATGGTTATTGATCACTCGGTACAAGTAGATTATTACGGTACGAAAGATGCGCTTGAGAAAAACGTTGCTAAAGAATTTGAGCGCAATGGTGAGCGCTATTCATTGTTGAAATGGGGTCAAAAAGCATTTGACGATTTCGTTGTTGTGCCACCGGGTATGGGGATTATTCACCAAGTGAACTTGGAGTATTTAGCAAAAGGCATTTTGGTTAAAGATCAAAATGGCGAGAAAGTTGCCTATCCTGATACCCTTGTCGGTACTGATTCACACACAACCATGATTAATGGCGTTGGTGTGATGGGCTGGGGTGTTGGAGGTATTGAGGCTGAAGCGGTTATGCTTGGTCAACCCTATTACATGGTATTACCTGATGTTGTTGGTGTTAAGTTAGCGGGTAAGTTGCGTGAAGGTGTTACCGCAACCGATTTAGTATTAACAATTACTGAGCTTCTTCGTAAGCATGGCGTGGTAGGTAAGTTTGTTGAGTATTTTGGCGCGGGCTTAAATTATTTATCACTTCCAGATCGTGCAACGATTGCGAATATGGCGCCAGAGTATGGTGCGACAATGGGCTTCTTCCCAGTGGATGATGTGACATTAGAGTTCTTCAAAAATACAAATCGCAGTGAATATGTTGACTTAGCGAAGAAAGTCTATGAAGAGCAGTACTTATTCCGTCACAATCCAGCAGAAGAGCCAGAATATACAGCTGTCATTGAGCTTGATATGTCAACGGTAGATTCAACCCTAGCAGGTCCTAAGCGCCCACAAGATCGCGTTTCAATGCGTGATTTGAAAGCTGACTTCAAAAAATGTTTAATACATGAAACAGGTTTGCATGGTTTTGGTTTGACAGAAGAGCAAACCAAAACGGCGGTTAAAATTGAAGGTATGGACTGTGAATTAAAACATGGTGATGTGGCAATTGCTGCAATTACTTCATGTACAAACACATCTAACCCATCTGTTTTATTAGGCGCAGGCTTATTAGCGAAAAAGGCAGTTGAAAAAGGGTTAACGGTTAAGCCGTATGTTAAAACATCACTAGCCCCTGGTTCACAAGTGGTTACCCAATACCTTGAAAAATCAGGCTTATTAAAGTATTTAGAACAATTGAAATTTGATGTTGTGGGTTATGGTTGTACCACCTGTATTGGTAACTCAGGTCCATTGGATCAACCGATTGTTGATGCGATCAACAAAGGTGATTTAGTCGTTGCATCGGTTGGCTCAGGAAACCGCAACTTTGAAGGGCGTATTAACCCTGATGTTAAAGCAAATTACTTAGCATCTCCTATCCATGTGGTGGCGTATGCGATTGCCGGAACGGTTGATTTTGATCCAGAGCATGACCCAATTGGTAAAGATCAGCATGGGCATGATGTTTACTTGAAAGATATATGGCCAAGCACACACGATATCGCAGAATTGCAATCGCGTGTGATCAACAATGAGATGTTCGAGAAGTCTTACGCAACGGTTTTAGATGGCACAAAAGACTGGCAGAAACTATCAGCACCTACGGGTGAGTTGTACAAGTTTGATGAGAAATCAACGTATATTCAATGTCCTAATTTCTTTGAGAACTTTGCTGACTCAGGCAAGGGCTCTTTAGATATCGTTGGTGCACGTACATTATTGATGCTAGGTGACTCAGTAACAACAGATCATATCTCTCCAGCGGGCTCTATTCCAGAGGAATACCCGGCAGGGCAATATTTGAAAGCGCATGGTGTTGAGAAAAAAGACTTTAATTCGTACGGTTCACGTCGTGGTAACCATGAAGTAATGATGCGCGGTACGTTTGCTAATATCCGTATTCGCAATTTATTAGCACCTGGCACAGAAGGTGGACTTACTAAATATCATCCAGATGGTTCAATTGAATATGTGTTTGATGCAGCGATGAAGTATAAAGCATCAAATACCCCATTAGTTGTGTTGGCAGGTAAAGAATATGGTACAGGTTCATCACGTGACTGGGCAGCCAAGGGGACTTTTCTATTAGGTGTTAAAGCTGTGATCGCTGAGAGTTATGAGCGTATTCACCGTTCAAACTTGGTTGGTATGGGGGTGTTACCTTTGCAGTATGTTAATGGTCAAACGGCTAAAACGCTTGGCTTAGATGGTACTGAAACATTTAATATCAAAGGCTTGGATAATGTGAAACCGCGTGCGAATGTTATCGTTGAAGCAGTGCACACCAATGGTCACAAAACAATCTTTGAAGCGTTGGCGCGTCTAGATGCTGATGTCGATGTTGATTATTTGAAAAATGGTGGCATTTTGCAGACCGTTTTGAAAAATATGATGTCATAATTTATATGAAAAGGGCGATTCGTCAGAGGGGTTCATGTTGGGGGATTCGTGAATTCCCCCAACGTGTCCGTGTGCGAATTTTTCGTATGTTTGTTATCGCAAACATTTGATATAAAATCTGTAGGGGCGATTCACGAATCGCCCGATACAAATTTCCATGCCACATATGTAAGTTACCTGTATGTGTTATTGTAATCCTTCAATACAATGACCGTAGGGGTAATTCACGAATTACCCTGATATGAATTATCCTCGCATGAATTGCTTCTACACAAATCATCGAATCTATAATTATCATTTGCATGAATTATTTGAGATATAAGCTACAATTACCTTAATGTTAAACCTCCTTTAAATATTGAAATTGGAAACAGCTATGAGCAACAGGACGCAAAATCGCCATTCAATTCGTTTTAAGTGAGTATGATTATTCTCAAGCAGGGATGTATTTTGTGACGATTTGCACGCAGGATAAAGTATGTTTATTTGGTCATGTTATCAATAGTGAAATGGTATTGAATGAAATGGGTAACATTGTCCAAGACGAATGGTTAAGGATTGAAGCCATATGGTCAAATGTGAAGTGTGGAGCATTTGTTATTATGCCAAACCATTTTCATGGGATTGTGGTTATTACCAAAACCGTAGGGGCGACCCATGAGAGGGCGATTCGTGAATCGCCCCTACATGTCCTGTATGAATTTTTGGTGTGTTTTATTATCGCGATCATTTGATATAAAGCCGTAGGGGCAATTCATGAATTGCCCCTACATGGGGTGATCTGTATGTGTTATTGTAATCCTTTAATATAATGAATGACCGTAGGGGTAATTCACGAACTACCCAAAACGAATTGCCCAACATGAATTCCTCACACACAAATTGCTTTCATATGAATATCTTTCATATAGGGATTTGCAGCAGACAATAGTTGTCAAAATACCCCCTGTCATGTACATTATCCCAGATTTTTAAATAGTATACCGCTCGATAATTATTTTACGTGCGGTGTGATAATATACCTCAACAGGAGAGAAATAATGAATAAGTTATTAGTAGCACTATCATCGCTATTGTTGTTAAGCTCAAACGCTTTTGCTGAAGGTGCAGCAGCTGGGGGCTCAGCAATGAGCTCAATTCTAATGTTGGTGGCATTTTTTGCCATTTTTTATTTCTTACTCATTCGTCCACAAATGAAGCGTAATAAAGAACAACGCAAGATGATCTCAGAGTTGGCTAAGGGTGATGAGGTCATGACAAATGGTGGCATTATCGGCAAGATCGCTAAGATTGGTGAGAACTATACTGAGATTGAAATTGCTGAAAACGTTATTATTAAAGTACAAAAAAGCGCAGTTTCTGGTGTTTTACCAAAAGGTGCTGTTAAAACCAATTAATTTTGACTACATTGCTATACAGTCAACTCAAACTAAGGTATTAGGATTATGCTTCATCCCAGACAAAAAGCTGCGGTTAATAAGTATCCTTTGTGGAAATATATTACTATTCTAGTAATTGCGATTTTGTCGATTATCTATGCGTTACCCAATTTATTTGGTGAAACGCCGTCATTACAAATCTCTCCCAAAGATGGTACGGTGAACGCGGCACTTGTAACGCAAATTAAAGACACATTAAATGAGCAAAAGATCGCGTATAAATCACTACATCAAGAATCAAACACAGTGGTTCAAGTGAGATTTGCCGATGCGCAGGATCAAATTGCAGCACGTACGGCTTTGCAGAAAATGATTGGTGGCGATTATATTGTCGCGCTTAATATGGCAGCAAATACACCAAATTGGTTGTTGGCATTAGGTGCTGAGCCGATGAATTTGGGACTTGATTTGCGCGGTGGGATGTACTTAGTACTTGAAGCAGATACGCAATCAGCAATTAATGCACGTTTGGATAATACCTTAGAGAGTTTAGCACAAGGCATTAAAAAATTGGCTGTGACACCTGAGTCACAACTAAAAGCATCGCAAAAACCTGAAATCACGAAAGCATTGCCAGTGCCTGCGACTTATAGCAGCATTGGCTATGTTGCGTTAACTTTTGCCAATAAGGCGGATCTGGATAAAGCCATTGCTTTTATCAAAACAGATTACTCAAAGACGCAAAACAATCAGTTAGTTTATAGTGCGTTGAAAGACAAAACATTGTTGGTTACTTTTAATGCGCAAATGCTTGCGCAAATCAAGCAAGAAGCTATCTCGCAAGTGGTGACAGTAATGCGTAATCGTATTAACGCATTAGGTGTTGCCGAAGCCTATGTTGCTGCCTCTGGTGATTCGCGTGTGATTATTGAGCTTCCAGGACTTCAAGATGCAGCGCGCGCAAAGCAAATTCTAGGAGGCACCTCAACAGCGAGTTTTTATATTGTGTCTCCTGTGGTTGATCGCTTGAAAGTAGAAGAGCAAGGTATTAAGGTTTATCCCTTAACTTCAAATGGTAAAACTTTTTATTATCAGCTTAATGGTAACTCAGTAGTCAGTGGTAGTGCTATTGTTAACGCGTCACCTGGGGTTGATCACCAATCTGGGCAACCGATTGTTGCGGTGCAAGTTTCTTCAGATGTTGCCCCTCAGTTTAGAGAAGTAACAGGAAAACATGTGGGTGATTTAATGGGAGTTTTGTTAACTAATACCACCTACAAAAAAGAAATAGTGGATGGTAAGGAAGTTAATAAAATTGAAAAAACTGAGAAGCTAGTTTCTGCAGCCACTATTCAAGTGGCATTGCCTTCTAATTTCCAAATCACAGGTCTTGATCAGCGTGAAGCCAATGATTTAGCGTTAATGATTCGTTCAGGTGCATTGCAAGTGCCTGTACATATTGCCCAAGAACAACAAATTGGTCCAACGCTTGGTAAACAAAATATCGAGCAAGGGATGTTATCTATTGTTGTCGCATTGATTCTTGTTGTATTGTTCATGGCAATTTACTATCACCTGTTTGGGATGATCGCTAATGTTGCGTTGGTGTTAAATTTAGTATTAATTGTTGCAATCATGTCAATCATCCCAGGCGCGACGCTGACATTGCCTGGTATTGCTGGTATCGTCTTGAACTTAGGGATGTCAATTGATGGTAATGTCTTGGTGTTTGAGCGGATACGTGAAGAGCTGAGAAATGGCATGCCGGTGCAAAGTGCGATCTCGGCAGGCTATGAGCGCGCCTTTGGTACAATTGTTGACTCAAACGTTACAACCTTAATTGTGGCAATTATTCTTTTTGCGATTGGTACCGGTGCTGTTAAAGGCTTTGCGGTGACATTGATTATCGGTATTTTGACATCAATGTTTACAGCAGTAACTGTGTCGCGGGCAATGACGAATCTTATGTATGGCTCACGTCGCAATCTTAAAAAATTATCAATCGGAATATAGGGGTGTCGCATGGAGTTTTTTAAACGTAAAACCAATATCGACTTTATGGGAATCCGTAAATGGACCGCGATTGTTTCGATTGTATTAATTGGTTTGTCTGTTATATTTTTAGCTGTTCGCGGCTTAAATATGGGGTTGGATTTCACGGGTGGTTATCAGATTCAAGTTAATTATAATCAAGCACCATCAACTCAGGAGGTGGCAAAAATATTGGCGCGTGATGGCTTTCCTACCGCGCAAGTAACAACTTTTGGTTCAAGTGATAGTTTGATGATTAAGCTGCCGATTCAAAAAAGTGAGAACAATCAGGCAGTGATTAATCAAGATGGGCAATCTGCTCAGCAATTACTTAAAGTGAAAATTGAGAAAAGTTTAGGCTCGCAAGCACAAGTCACTCGCCTAAACTATATTGGTCCACAAGTGGGTAAAGAGCTTGCAACCAATGGTTTATTGGCATTATTAGTCGCGATGATTTGTATCGTTGGTTATATCGCTTTTCGTTTTGAGATGCAGTTTGCGATTAGTGCAGGTATTGCGCTTATCCATGACCCGATTATTATTCTAGGTGTTTTTGCGGCATTCCAGTTAGAGTTTACTTTAACAACATTAGCTGCGGTACTAGCGGTGATCGGTTATTCATTGAATGATACGGTAGTGATTTATGACCGAGTGCGTGAAAACTTTCGTAAGATGCGTAAGGCATCAGTTATTGAAGTAGTTAACGGTTCAGTCAATGATACTTTATCGCGTACGATTATGACCTCAGGATTAACTTTATTGGTTGTTGTCGTATTGTATTTCTTCGGTGGTCCATCATTGCATGAGTTCTCATTGGCACTTATCTTAGGTGTGATCGTGGGCACGTATTCATCGATTTATGTCGCTGGTGTGTTAGCGGTATTGTTTGGCTTAAAGCGCGAATCGCTATTGCCACCACAACGCTTGGATGATGATCGTCCTTAGTTTTAGTCAAGGTGATAATATAATACCCCAAAATAACTGTACAACTAGAACAATTAGGATCAAATGATTTAGAGTTTCGATCGAACATTTAAACCCACGCTGTCAATAAAAAATAGCATGATCCAATTGCATACACTCAAATAAAACGTCAAAGAACAGGCAAAGCAACAACCAATCAAATTACTCCAATGATAGGGATAAATGATACTATTTCAGAAATTACAACTGTTGATGACATGAAAGAAATTACTACTTTTGCTAAAGAAAAAAATCTTGCTGCAGTGCATATCTGGTCATTTGATCGTGACACTCCATGTGACTTAGAATCAAGCGTATTACCTACATGTTCTGGACCAACGAGTAAAACTGGGGCATTAAAACCTTTAGACTTTAGCAATGCGGTCATTGATATCATTAACAAATAATGAGTATTTTTTGCATGAGTCAGACTATCTTATTCAGTTTGTGATGACTTCGCATTTGATTTCTTGCGCGTGCGTTTAGCGCTACTGGATTTCTTCTTTTTGCTTTTTGTTGGTTTGCTATCGACTAATTTTGTAGGCTCAACCGTGTTATTGTGCGTAGGCTTTTTGCGTGTGCGCTTTTGTGTTGTAGGTTTTAAGCTTGAGGATTTAATACGCGCGCGACGGCGTTTTGGTGTGCTGCCAGCTGCAAGCTCTTGATGGCTACGACCTTTACCATTAACGGTTAATTCAAAGTCAATTTGCATTTCATCTAAATTAACACGCACAAGTTGTACTTGAACTTTTTGACCAATACCAAAAGTTTTTTTGGTATGCTGACCGATTAAACGATGCTGCACCTCATCAAACACATAATAATCACCATGCATTGACGAGATATGTACTAATCCTTCGATATAATTTTCAATGAGCTCAACATACATACCAAAGCCAGTAACATGGACAATTTTAGCGTCAAATAGCTCACCAATACGGTTGTGTAAGAAATGGCATTTTAACCATTTCTCAACATCACTGGAGGCTGAGTCGGCATTGCGTTCTTGACTAGAAGCATGGGCGCAAAGCTCATCTAATTGACTGTGCGTGTAGTGATGAGCACCAAGTGTTTTCTCACCAAGAATTGATTTGATTGCGCGATGCGTTAATAGATCAGGATAGCGACGAATCGGTGAAGTAAAGTGGCTGTAAGCCGGATAGGCTAAGCCAAAATGCCCATCATTATCTGGGGTGTAAAATGCCTGATTCATGCTTTTTAGTGTCATGAGCTGAATATTGGCAAAGTCATCGCGATCTTTGACAGAGCTTAGCATCTGGCTGTAATCAGCGGGTGTGGCACCTGATTTACTCGGTTTAAAGGCAATGCCAAGGGAGTGCAAATAAGCTTTCAAATCATCAACTTTGCCGCTAGGTGGTGCGCCATGCACACGAAAAGGGGCATGCGCTTTGTTTTTCTCAATAAAGCGCGCTGTGGCAACATTTGCCAAAAGCATACATTCTTCAATAAGCTTATGCGCATCATTACGCTGGCGTGGAATAATCGCTGAGATATGTTGATGTTCATTTAAAATAATCTGTGATTCAACCGTATCAAAATCAATTGCTCCACGTTGTTTGCGTGCCTCGGCTAAGACTTTATAAAGATCATATAAATCAAATAAATGCGGAATAAGCTCAGGTTGCTCGTAATAGATGCTGTTGTCTTTATTGTTTAAAAGCTTGGACACTTCGGTATAGGTTAAGCGCGCTTTGGAATTAATAACGCCTGAGTAAAACTTGTAGCGCGAAAGCTTGGCATTAGTGCTGATATTCATCTCACAGATTAATGCTAAGCGATCTACTTTTGGCTTTAATGAACATAATTCATTAGAGAGTTGCTCAGGCAGCATCGGGATCACGTAACCTGGGAAATATACAGACGTCGATCGAGCTTGCGCTTCCTTATCAAGACTTGAGTCTGGGCGAACATAATACGAAACATCGGCAATC
>JAQCCA010000086.1 GCA_027621155.1 Pseudomonadota bacterium
ACCATTGCAGGTGTCTTTAATGGCAAAATCCCACAGTTCAATTAACAAGCTGCTGGGCAGTTACAATTGATATCATTAAATTGCAAGAGATTGATATCTTATTAATCGCTGGAGATGTCTTTGATACTACAACACCGAGTAATTATGCCCAAGAGCTGTATTTTCAATTTTTAAGTGATGTCGCTAAAAATACGGATTGTCAGCATGTGGCGGTGATTGGTGGTAATCACGACTCACCAAGTTTGTTGGAAGCGTCCAAAAGTGTATTAAAAGCGCTTAACATCTACGTTGTAGGGGCGGCTAGTGAAAACCCACAAGATGAAGTCATTGTCCTTAAAAATGACAGCAGTATTCCACGAGCAATCATTTGTGCGGTGCCTTACTTGCGTGATCGTGATATCAGAAAGGTTGAAGCCAGTGAAACGTTGGATGATAAGAATCAGAAATTAATCTCAGGCATTAGGCAGCATTATCATGAGGTGTGTCAGTACGCTAAAGAAAAACAGGTTGAGCTTTGCAAAACACATAAGCTTGAATATTTGCCAATGATTGGTATGGGGCATTTGTTTGCCGCCGGAGGCAAGACAGAAGTTGATGACGGTGTGCGTGAGTTATATGTGGGCTCACTGGCACATGTTGATGCGAATATATTTCCTGATTATCTTGATTATGTTGCCTTGGGGCATTTGCATGTGCCACAAATGGTTTTTAAAAAAGAGCATATTCGCTACAGCGGCTCACCCATTGCTATGGGCTTTGGTGAGGCTAAGCAGCAAAAGCAGGTATTAATGATTGACTTTAAAGATAGCAATAGAGTCATTACAACTATTGCTGTTCCGTGCTTTCAATCGTTAGTTAGCATCAAAGGTGATCTGGAAGGTATCTTGGCATCCTTGTCACAGCTAACAACTGATAAAAGTAATAGCTGGCTTGAGATTGAATATATAGGTAAAGAAATCATCAGTGATCTGACAGAGCAAATTAATCTTCATATTCAAGGTAGTCAATTAGAGATCAGACGTATCAAAAACAAACGCATAATTGATAAAGCAATAAGCCAATCTCAAAGCAGTGAAACACTAGAGGATCTCAATGAAATACGAGTGTTTGAGCGTTGCTTAGCTGCGCATGATATTCCAAAAGATCAGCAAGCTGTTTTGATGGATTGTTATCAAGAGATTATGATGCAGCTTGTTGAGGAAGATATGCAGGCAGAATAGAGGTTAATTGCCTAAGAGAGTGATATTTAAGGGATATGCATAAATGGCAGACGGTAAAGAATCAAGTCAAAATCAAATCGATAAGGATAAACCATGAAAATCCTCAACTTACGATTCAAAAATTTAAACTCTTTATATGGTGAATGGTCAATTGATTTTACTGATCCTGATTATTTAGATAATGGCTTGTTTGCAATTACAGGTCCAACTGGAGCGGGTAAATCAACCATATTAGATGCAATTTGTTTGGCACTTTATGGGCAAACACCACGATTGAAAATTATCTCTGAGTCGGTCAATGAGGTGATGTCACGCCAAACAGGAGAATGTTTTGCAGAAATTACATTTCAGACGAATGAAGGTGTGTATCAATGTCATTGGAGTCATCGCAAAGCGCGAGGCATGGCAGATGGAAAGTTGCAATCACCAAAGCATGAGATCAGTGATTATAACAAGGCTAAGGTATTAGAAACAAAAATCAAAAAAGTTAAAGAGCTCGTTGAGTACAAAACAGGAATGGACTTTAAGCGCTTTTGTAAATCGATTTTGTTAGCACAAGGCGGCTTTACTGCCTTTTTAAAAGCGTCGTCAGATGAGCGATCTGAAATCTTAGAGCAAATGACGGGTTCTGAAATTTATAGTAATATTTCCAAAATGGTGTATGCGCGTGATAAGCAGGAAACAGATAAAGTCATATTATTACAAAAAGAGTTAGAAGGTATTCAGGTATTATCACAAGAGAAGCTGATACAGCTAAATAATGATCTTGTCATTAATAAGTCATTGATTGAGCGATTAGATACTAGCGAAAAAGTGTTAAGTGATAAAGTGAATTGGCTTCAAACCATTGAGAAGCTTCAGCATGAGGTGTCGCAACTACAAGAGCAATATGAGCATATACAGCAACAGCAAGATGCATTCAAACCAAAACAGCAGCAATTGATACGTTTACAGCAAGCTAAAGAGATTAAACCAGCTCATGATGCTTATCAGGGCGTTTATACTGAGCTTAACAAAGTGAAAGATCAGATTGATGCTCTGCAGCTTAAGCGTCCACAGTTACAAAAAGATGCGGATAGATTTGTAGAAAAATCTAATGCGGCAAAAGCAGGTTGGCAACAAGCCAAAGACAATCAAATAGTCCAGATTCCTGCGATTAAGGAAGTCCGTAAGCTCGATCATAATATTCAACATAAGCAAGATCAATTGCATCAGCTTGAAAAGAGAGTCCATGCATTAAATACTGGCTTGACGAATCAGCAGCAGCAGAGAGAAAGTATCCAACAGGGTATCATTAAGCTTGATAAAGCCAATCAAGCCAATACGCTATACACTCAGCAACATGCGGTAGATGAAGATTTAATCGCTGATTTTCAAGGTATTCAATTACAAATCAGTTCAATTACAGATAAGCACAATGCACTCAATAGTTATCATACTGAAGTTGAAAAGACGCAAAAGCAACTAGACCAAGCTGTACAGCAACAAGATCAATGCCAACAAACGGCGAATGTTGCTAATAATGATTTATATCAAGCTAAGCAGTATTTGGCAACATTAAATCTTAATCTTGAAAGTATATTGGCAGGTAAGCAGCTTGAAGATTATGAGGAAATTTTGGAGCTTAAACTACATATCCAAGAGCAGCAAAAAGTCATTATTCATTTAGAGAAAGAGCGTCACAAGCTCATTGATGGAGAAGCTTGTCCTTTGTGTGGTGCGTTGGATCATCCTTATACACAGGGCTTACCAGCTTTTGATGCAGATGATGACATTAAAACATTGAAGTTACAGATTAAAAAAATAAAAGCATCGGAAAAAGAAGCTGTTGAACAAGAGAAGCAAGTTGCTAAAAAGCAGCAAGTGTATGGTGATTTAATGACGCAGTTACGTGTGGCAGATGAAAAAGTCACAAGTGCCAAATCAGTGC
This sequence comes from Pseudomonadota bacterium, assembly GCA_027621155.1. Classification (GTDB taxonomy): domain Bacteria; phylum Pseudomonadota; class Gammaproteobacteria; order Francisellales; family Francisellaceae; genus Caedibacter. Next base: position 3,151 of record JAQCCA010000086.1, read on the forward strand.
TAGATAAAGCAAAAGAGCAACGATCACTGGCGCAAAAAAGCGTATCACAGGCAATGTGTCAATTTGATGAAGTACTGGTTAAATATGGCGTGAAAACAACACATGTCAATCAACTTTTTGAAGTTCATGATCAGCTGCAACAACGTTTGAATCAATGGCAAAAAACGCAACAGACACTGCAAAATTATGCACAACAAAAACAACAGTTTACTGAGCAACTAAACCTTGTTGAACAGCAGATTAAGCAGAGCAATCTGTCTATACAACAAGAGCAAGCAGCAATAGTTAGCCTTAATGAAGAAAAGAACGTGCTTGTACAAGCTCGGCAACAGCTATTTGCAGATAAAGATCCCGATGATTATGAGCAGCAATTGCAACAAGCAGTTGATCAGGCTCAAAAGCAATATGATCATTTTGCTAAAGAGGTAAAAACGAGTGATGATAAAATACTCGAATTGAATACTCAATTAAGTACCTATCAGGCATTACAAATAGAAAAAGATAATGAGTATAGGCAGCGGCAACAAGATTTTTATGAGCAGCTAAAGTCATACAATATGATGGATGAAGATGCCTTTAAAGAGCTTTTAAAGCAAATAGATCAAATCAAACCATTGCAACAGGAAGCGGAGCAATTACAAAATCATTGGCGTGATATCGATAGTCAATTGAACGTTAAAAGGAATGAGTATAACCAACTCCATAATGCGCCATTGACAGAGGAAAAACTGGAAAATTTGCTGCAGCAGCAACAGTTTATCCAAAATGAAAAGCAACAAACGTATGAGAGCTTAGGGTCATTAAACACACAATTACAAGCACATGATAATGCCGTGCGGGCATTTGAAAATAAGCTAGCGAGTGTTGATAAGCAAAAAACACAAGCACAAAAATGGGCAAATCTTAGAGTGTTGATTGGTTCACAAGATGGCAAAAAGTATCGCAACTTTGCCCAAGGCTTAACTTTTGAGCTGATGGTTAATTATGCCAATCAGCAATTACAACAGATGAGTGATCGCTATCTGTTAGTGCGTGATAGCAATGAGCCTTTAGAGTTAAATGTGATTGATAATTATCAAGCAGGAGAAATACGCACGACAAAAAACCTCTCAGGCGGTGAGAGTTTTATCATGAGCTTGGCTTTGGCACTTGGTTTATCAAAAATGGCCAGCCAAAAAGTTCGTGTTGACTCTTTATTTTTAGATGAAGGTTTTGGGACATTGGATGAAGATGCGCTAGAAATGGCGTTGGAAGCACTATCACATTTACAGCAAGATGGTAAATTAATCGGTGTGATCTCGCATGTCCCAGCACTTAAAGAGCGCATTAGTTCGCAGATCAAGGTCACTCCAATCTCAGGCGGGAAAAGTGTATTAAGTGGTGTGGGGTGTTGAGGTGGTTAAAGTTAAAAGGGAAAGTTTATGACAAGGGTTTATCTATCAACGCCATTTTCGGAGAAAGATGAGGCAAAGAAAATGGGTGCTAAGTGGGATCCTAAGCTACGGATGTGGTATGCGTCAAATGGCGAGAAAGTATTAGTGGAACGTTGGCCAATAAATACGTCATTCATTAATGAGCTTACCGGTGAAGATATTCACTATGGTGGTAGTCAATTGTTTGTTGATTTGGTGCCTGCTTCATGTTGGTTCACTAATGTCAGAGAATGTGTAGCTAAATCAGAGTGGGATCGCTTGAGAAAGTTTGTTTATGCTAGAGCAAATAACAAATGTGAGTGTTGTGGGCAGGCTCACTCTAAAGAGATCCCTTTAGAAGCACATGAGCGATGGCATTATGATAATGTAACTAAAGTACAAAAATTAATACGCATTATTGAATTATGTCGCTCATGCCATCAGGCAACACACATGGGCTTTGCTCGAATTCAAGGCAAAGAAATGGAGGCAATAGCGCATCTTTGCAAAGTTACTGGAATGAATGAAAAAGAAGCTTGTGATCATATTATTAAAGCAGAGACTATTTGGCTTGAGCGTAATAAGTTTGCATGGGAGCTTGATTTAAGTATTATTGTTGATTCAGGTATTGAGCTTAAAAAACAGTATAAGAAAAAGCAGCGTGTCGAATTGGCAAAAGAGAAAACTTTAGAGGTTAGTCAACTTAGTTCTGATGATATAGCTCATTTTTTTAGTGAAGTCGAAGTGACTGAAGAAGGGAGGGATAAAATGTTGAATGAGCCAAAAAGCACAGATTTATGTGGAAACTCAACGACAAGCCAAAAACCGATAGACTCCTTCGCGTTGTCAAGCTTGCAGAATATTAGAAAAAAGTTACTTGATCTGAGTAACCGAAACAGTCTTATAAATTACAAATGGTCAAAGTTAAAGACATTAGAAGTGACGGGGCATGATTTAAATGCGCTGGTAAATACTTTACAAGAGGACAAGTCTCTTAAGTTTATGGGTGTTCCAGAGCCAACTAAAGCACAAATTGTTCAATCACCTTATGCTAATATCCTAGAAAATGATGATTGGCAAAAGGATGTCTTAAACAAAATCAGTGCTGAAAAATGGAAGCAGTATTTGCAAGAGCAAGATCAGAACCTAAATACAGTAGACAAGACTACAGACCTACAATCGCTTACTTATCAAAAGATTCTCAATCAACGATTAAAAGTTATGCGATCAAATGCTCAGATGATACTAGAGGAGACGGGGAGTAATGCCCTATATCTAGTTATTGGATTCTTGCATTGGGCTGATAATGATTCAGAAAAAAGTAGGCAGGCTCCTTTATATATTGTTCCTGTGCGTTTGAATTATAACAAATACGGATCTTCTGCTATGCTTCAATACACAATTGAACTGGACGGGGATTGTATTACCAATACTACCTTATATGAGAAGCTAAAGGAGAGCTTTGGTCTGACGCTGCCAAGTATTGAGGATGAAGTAGAACCACTGACTTATCTTGAACTTGTTGAAAAACAAATCCTTACACATAAAAAACAATGGTGCATTATTCCTAAAGCGGGACTTGCATTATTAAACTTTACTAAGCAAGTGATGTACCAAGACTTAAACCCTGATAATTGGGAAGATGATGAAGTTATAATGCATCCTGTTATTGAACGCTATTTATCTGATGAAGCAAGAGAAGCAGAGGATGCAAGTGAGATATATAGTGAACCCTATGAGATAGATAAGTTACTTAATATACATCAAAAATTCCCATTGATTTATCCAGCTGATAGCTCCCAGCACAGTGCTTTAGTTGATGCGGTTAATGGTGAAAACTTGGTGATTGAGGGACCACCAGGAACCGGAAAGTCACAAACAATTACTAATATTATTGCTGCTGCAATTGCTAATGGTAAACGTGTACTGTTTGTTGCTGAAAAAATGGCAGCACTAAATGTGGTAAAGGATCGTATGGATAAGGCAGGTTTAGGTGACTTTTGCTTAGAGTTACATAGTCATAAAAGCAATAAGCAAAAGGTTCTGCATGATTTAAACGATAGACTTGGTAAACAAAAATCGTATTTGATGCCTACTGAGTTTAATGAGGAAATTGCTCGCTTTGAAGAACTAAAGGATAAACTTTCACAATATGCATATCAGGTTAATCAGCCATGGAAAAATACTGGGCTTAGTATACATACACTTTTAAGTAAAGCAGTTCGCTACAGAGGGAAGTTTAAATTAAACCTTGATGAGTTTGAAATTGACAGTTTAAATGCTGAGCAATTTAACACAGTGCAGTCAAATGATTTATTTGATAGTATTGATATATTTGTCGATATTTATCAACAAACTGCTAAGCAAGCGCTTAATAGTAATATCTATAATCATTATTGGTGTGGCATCAATAATACGAACTTAGTTGGGGCACAATTTGATGAACTTAAACATAAGCTTAGCCTCTGGACGCAAGCATTAGATAGCCTGGCTGGTTTTTGGGAAAAACAAAATACTAATTGGCATATTGCACAAGAAGGTGATGTTTTAATCAATGATATAGTCCACTTTATTGCCAGTATATCAAAATTACCTGATTCAAAAGGTGACGCACTATTTAGTCATATTCCAACCTTACTTTCAAAGACTGAGGAACTAGCTCAGTTTATTAAGCTGCACAATCATATTCATGAGCAAATAGACATACTCAAGAGCCTATTTCAGGAAAAAACCATCAATCAACCCAGAAATACCATTGAGGATCTAAGTGAAGCGTTAGCACAAATTAAAACTTTTGGACCTCATGATAACTATGGTGTAACAGCCCTGTCTAAAGACTATGCTAAGCTAGAGTCTATGCAGACGTTATTAAAGGATGTCGAAAAATACTTTCAATCGATACAACAGCAATTACCTCAGGCTTTATTACCTATCTTACACTTAAGCTATAATGGGTTGTCAGGCTTTAATGAGTTTTGTTCGTTAATCAAGGCATTACCATTGGAATATTGGCGACATCGAAGTCCAATGTTTGATAATAGTGATTTAGATCCCTTAATCGAACAGCTATTAGGTGAATTAACTGAACTTGCTCCTTTGCATAAGCTACTTTGCGAGGAGTTTATCTTAGATAATTTACCCAGTGCGAATGAGCTTAAAGAATATCAAGAAATTTTGGAGAATAAGGGCATACTAAGGTTTTTTTCTTCCCATTGGCGTAAAGCGAGAAAAACCTATTTCTTACTTGCCTGTAAAGCAAAGCCGAATAAAGCGAAATTACTCACACTTTTGCCAAAATTAATCACCTATCAACAAGGCATGGAAAATGCCAATCGATTAAATCAAGAAAACACAAGTCTACAGGCGCATTACAAAGGTGTTGATACACCGATTGAACGTATTGATATACTTAGAAAGTGGTAAAAGAAAGTTCGCAAGACCTATGGTAATCAATTTGGTGAAAAGGTGGCAATAGGTAATGAGTTGCTTGAGTTGGATAAAGATTTAGCTGTTGCCATTTATGATACAGCTGAGAGTGGATTATTTCAAAAAATAGATGAACTTCAGAGAAGCTTCTTATATTTTCAGGAGAAGTTTCCTGAGTTAAAACTACAGCAAAATAATGTGATAAGCTTTGAACGTGATGCTGAACTTGGCGATATGCTCGTGCAGCTCAAAAGGTTTTTGGAATATCTTGTTAATTATTGTGTGATTGATGTAGATAATAGCAATCTTAAACTTAGTGATTTGGAGGAGAAAATTACTGGTTTGCAGTATATTGAAGGCGCACGCCTAAAGTGGTTAAACTTAAGCTTGACCAAAAACTTGGTTCCAGCCGTTTTGCCATTATCGCTACAAGTTGGCGAAAACCTACAAACGCAAATATCAAGAGCTCAAGAAACGCTTCATATTTGTAATATTGCCAAAGATAATATGACATTGAAAAATGTGTTGGTTTCGCAGCCTGATTTTGAAAGATATCAGGAAATTAAAGGATCACTGGAAAGCTTTAAGGCGTATTTATCTGAAGCCAATACAACACAAAAAGCATTTTATGATTTAGGACAAGTCAATAAAAAACAATGGCTATATAGCTCAGCAGGTGCCATCCATGCTTTAATTGATAAAAATAAGCGAGCAATAGAAAATGATAATTGGCTAAATACATGGCTATCTTATGCTTGCGATCGCAATGAATTAGCCAATAAAGGTTTAGATAAGCTTATTGCACAAGTAGAGAGTCAATTAATACGGATAGATGATTTAAGTGATTTAGCTAAAGCTGTTATTTATCATCAACTATCAAAAGAACTTTTACAAGAATATAGCTGGTTAAATGAGTTTAGTGGTAATAGACAAGATGCAATTAGACAAAAGTTTAAAGAGTATGATGATAAGTTATTGGAGTTACAAAGGCAAAAGATTGCGTATCAAGCCAGTCAATGTAAGATTCCTCGAGGTGTTAATTCTGGTAAAGTAGGTAATTTTTCAGAGTTATCACTCATTAAACATGAAGCAAGTAAAAAAGCTCGCCATATCGCTT
>JAQCCA010000087.1 GCA_027621155.1 Pseudomonadota bacterium
CGCAAGTTGACGGTGGCAAGGTCACGCTATGGGTTGATTCGATTATTGAGTTTGAAGCATTGGAAAATGTTATTGATGACTAAACCAAAGATCGAGATAATCCAAGACCTACTCGAATCTGGCAAGCACGTTACGATGGATATTGCCAAGAGTAGAGACAGTGACGAAGTAACCAGATATGAACATGTCAAAGTGTCCGACTACTACTACCCTGCTGCCGTTTTGCTGATCGATGACAAAGAGCATACGGTGAGAGTGGCGATGATTAAGAATATTTTAAATTAACCTGAACAACTTATTTGAGGTTTGAGCAATTGTAATTGTCGTTAATCGGCAAATATAATTGTCGTTTACTCAATTGCTAACCTCAATTATCATAGTTAAATGGTTGTTTAAGAGCCTCAAATAAGTTTATCAATATACAAGGCAACGAAAAATTAGACTATTCGGCTTAACTGGTTGATTTTATCAAATATGGTTTTTGTATTCGGCATATAAGGTTGATATGTCCTGCCCAAAATATTGTTGGTCATTCTCGCAAATGTCATGAGGTTTTTGCTCAAGGTGAGTATATCTCTTAAACTTCTTTCGCTCTTTGTATTTTCGTGACTGCAAGCTAAGTATTGCTTTTGCTCTTAACACATCAAATGAATAACCTCGACCATTTTTATTCATCAATTTAATCAAACCATTGATCGCTTCAGTACAAGCATTAGTGTATTGATAGTCGAAGTAATTAAAGATTTCATCTTTCCAATTGCTCACGGTTTTTGCCACTGGCTCATAAAATACTTTAACGTTATCATCAATAAGCGTAAGCCAAGTCTCATAGGCTGCTAATGCTTTTTTTCTATCTGATAATTCAAAAATACAAAAAAACGCTTCTTTCAGAACATAAACCTGTCCTAATTGAGGAAACTTACCAAACCAGTCATATAATATAATTTTTTCCATCTCAGATAAGTCACGTTGACGCTTCAACAATAGATAGCGTTCATTCTTAAGTTGTTTTCGCTGCTTATGGGATAAGTCAGACTTAATTGATTTTCTTGCTTTTTCAAGTGCTTCTTGTGCTAATTTGACCACATGAAATTTGTCAATAACAATAATAGCATGGGGCAAAAGCTCTTTAACAACGCTATGATAAGGGCGCCACATATCAATTGAGACAACAGAGATTTTATGCCTGTCTGGTAAGTTATGAATGTATTTTGACAGCGTCACTTTATTGCGATCAGAAAGCATATCAATAAGGCATTTTTCTTTGATGTTTGTAATCACACATCGCGCCTTTCCAATTAGATGTGCCTCATCAATGCCAAGTATTGTTGGTGTAATGGGTTTGTAGCTATTTATTTCTGGTGTTAATGATTCTTTAAATATTCTTCTTACCGTTCTTTCATCTAGTCCAACTTCATCCGCAACAGATTGGAAGGTTTTATTGAATGCATTTTTATAAATATATGCATGTAACCGATTCGTCATTAATGCTTTTTCGTGCATCTCACACGACTGCTGATATGAAGTAGCACCACAATCTTTGCATTTATAGCGTCTACGCTTAAGATAAACACCAACAAACAACCCATGTAATGGAATATCACGATAAAGTGTTGTTTTGCTGCCATTTTTGATCAGTTTGCCGATGTTGCAGGATTCGCAGGTAATCATATCAATGACTATTTCAGCATTGATATGATATGTATGATCAGTATCTTTTTTAACATTAATGACACGGATATCACTTAGCTGTAGATTGTCCATTGCCTGCCTTTTCAGAATAAATCATATCCGCAATCAAAGAAGTAATTAATGCCATTTTTTCTTTTTGCCCTAGCGCTTGTGTGCATAAATCCGTATGCGTATCTAGACTTTGTACAACCGCATTTCTTACCGATTGAGGTAAACTTCCTTCCATTGCACGTTTTTTATCGTTGGCATGAATCTGCGCCATGGTTTTTTCATCTTTTTTCACTTTATCTTTAACACTGGTCACAAAATTGATGGCATCTTCATCACTAAACTCTCCCGAAAACAATTCATTGAACTGATCAATAATTTTACTTAACACTTCAATTTTCTGATCTCGTGCTTTAGCTTGCCCTGGATTGATCGCATCTATCTTGCCACCTTTTAAATCAATGCTTTGGGTCGCCTGTTTCGTTAGCTTGTAGTTAGTCAGTACCACATCGCCAATATCAACCTCAGGGGCTAATTCTGTGGTATGTAAATTTGGCAACAGTCCACGCGCATAGCTTGAGAATTTTTCTAACTCAACATCATTATAATCATGCACCTGAGACAAAAAATCATACATTCTAATAAAGGTGGCTAACGATTTTTTAAACACATCTAGGTAATTTTTGGCTTCTGATACTTCTTTGAGCTGTGAGCTTGTATTTTTGATCGCAACTTCATCATTAGCATCCTTCGCACGATCAAGATCAAGTTGGGCACGCTTGATTGCCTCAATAGCCTGTCTATAGCGACCTTTAAACCTATCTGCTGCGGGCTTAATAGCAGCGCTCATTAGATTTTGAAGATTTTTGTTCTGATAGAATGCTATAGAGTAAGCCTCTATTTCAGGTGATGTAAATATGCCATATTCATCAAGCTTTTCATAAAGTTCGTAAACCAGATTTTCATCCGTTACATCGGTGATTTCAGCCGCCTTATAGTATGGCTCAAACGCTTCTTTGATATCCTCCGCTTTATTGACAAAATCCAAAATAAAAACATGATCTTTGCCGGTATAGGTGCGATTCAAGCGTGATAATGTTTGTACGGCATCCACACCACTTAATTTCTTATCAACATACATAGCGCACAGCTTTGGTTGATCAAAGCCTGTTTGAAATTTATTGGCAACAAGCATGACTTGGTAATCATCGGTATCAAAGGCATCACGCATATCACGCCCCTTTAACGTAGGATTCATATTCAGCTCAGTATATTCTTTTTCATCCCCTTGATAATCATCATTGACCTTGCCAGAGAAAGCGACCATTGCCGCAACGTTATCAAAAAGTGGATTGCCTTTATTTTTTTCTAAAAAGCGATCAAATTCAATTTTGTATCTTACTACTGCCTTGCGTGAGGAAGTCACCACCATTGCCTTAGCTTGATAGTTCAACAATGGCTTAATTGAATTGGCAAAGTGAGTGAGAATAATATCAATCTTCTGTGCAATAGCATATGGGTGCAAGGTAGCATAGTGTTTAAGCTTAATTTTTGCCTGCTTGGTTTCGACCTCGCGCTCGCCATCTTTGGAAATAATTTTTAAAGCTGTTTCATAGGTTGTATAGTCTTTTAAGACATCAAGAATAAAGCCTTCTTCAATAGCTTGTTGCATCGTGTAGACATGAAATGGTAGTGGCGGGTTATCTTTGCCTGTCGGCTCATTTGGGTTTGCAGATCGTCCAAACAGCTCCATCGTTTTGTGTTTTGGTGTGGCAGTGAATGCGAAAAAACTGATATTAGTTAATTTACCTTTACTCTCTAGGGTCGCATTTAACACATCCTCAGCACTCATCTCTTCATCAAGCATCTCAGCATTCAATACTTCCTTTACTTTTTGCGCTGTTTTACCTGATTGCGATGAATGCGCTTCATCGGCAATAATGGCAAACTTTTTGTCCTTTAATGAAGTCGTTTTTTGTATCTCATCTAATACAAAAGGAAAGGTCTGAATCGTCACAGGGATGATGGCAGCACCATCTTTTAAAGCGGCAGCAAGCTGATTGGATTTACTTTGAAAGTCCGAGTTTCTCTCGATAGGTACCACTAAGCCATCAACTTGTTCAAATTGTTTAATCGTTTGCTGTAGCTGACTATCCAAAACCGTACGATCAGTAATCACAATCACCGTATCAAAGTAACGCTTGCCTTCATTACTATGTAATGATGATAATTGATGTGACAGCCATGCAATAGAATTTGACTTGCCACTGCCGGCACTATGCTGGATTAAATATTTCTGACCAACCTTTTCAGCATGCACGGCTTGTAGTAATTTTCTGACCACATCAAGCTGATGATAACGCGGGAAAATTAAGGCTTCTTTTTTCTTGATAACGCCTTCAGCCGTTGTTTTTTCTTCAACTTGAAGGTGCATAAATTTAGCCAAGATATTGAGTAAGCTCTCTTTACTTAACATTTCCTGCCACAAATACTGGGTGGCAAAACCCTCAGGTCTATGCGGATTGCCTTTGCCACCATTATTCCCCTTGTTAAAAGGTAAGAAAAAGGTATCTTTTCCTTGAAGCTTAGTCGTCATATAGACTTCATCGGTGCTTACTGCAAAGTATACTAACGCACCACGCTTGAAGGTAAGCAATGGCTCATCTTTTCGTGTTAGCTGATCTTTTGGTAAGCGATCTGATTTATATTGCTCAATGGCATCGTCAACCGTTTGTGTAAAGTCGGTTTTTAACTCGATGGTTGCCACAGGAATACCATTAACAAATAACACCAGATCAATGCTGTTTTTATTGTTTTCAGAATAAAATACTTGTCTGACCACGCGACAAATATTGGCATGATAATTACGCTCTAAGGTTTCATTATGTAGCTGCGGTTTAAACTGGCACAGTTTTAACCTCGCTGGATGGGCTTTTATTTCATGTCTCAAATAGTGCAAGATACCTTTGTCATGAATCTTTTTAGCAACGAGTTTACTAATTTCATCATCTGCTTTATCTTTAAAGCGGTTTTGATATTTCTCATAGGCTTCAGGTTGTGTCATTTTAATATACTCAAGTAAATCCTCTGTATATAACGCCAATGACTTATTATAGTCACTTGAAACGCCTTCAACCCAGCCGCACTCAGGTGCGCACATATCTAAAACAACTTGTTCTTCCATTTTTTTCTCATGATGTTTTGTACTCATTTATTGCCTCTTCCCTTTGGTAATTGGTCAATTGCTTTATCAAAATCACTTAGTCTCTGATCGTTATGCTTTATTTGCTGAACATGAAATGTATCATAAGCTTTCTCTGCTAGTTGCTTTGCCATTTGATGGGATATTTTTCCTGCATGCGTTAATATTTCACGATCATTTAAGCCTAAAAAGCCATCTAGTTTTTTAATCCAATCCCGCATAGTCATTGGAATTCGTCGCATAGCTTGACCTTCAGCAAATACAAGGTATTGCTCTACCAAATTGTTTAGTGCGGATAGCTCTTCTTCATTCAGATAGTTTTTAGCTATCGTCACATCTTGTTTGCGCGGCTTGTCACCTCGGAAATTAGTCAGCCCCATATTAGGTAAAGTGGGATTAGCTCGATCTTTGATAATTTCCGCAGCCGTCTTGCCTGTAATCGCCCAATGCAATTTATTCTGAACAGTTTTAAAAAAGGTGATACTCGTTTCAAGTGTCGGATCATAATCAACACTGGTCGCGTATATATCAGTTATTTTTTGATAAAAGCGCTTTTCAGATGTGCGAATATCTTGGATGCGTTTGAGTAACTCATCAAAATAATCAAAAGGCTGATCAGGATTTTTCAAACGCTCATCATCTAACACAAAGCCCTTAATAATATATTCTTTGAGCTGCTTGGTTGCCCATTGGCGGAATCTTGTTGCAATATGTGACTTAATTCTATATCCCACAGATATAATAGCGTCTAGATTGTAGAGTTTTTGAACTCTTTCCACTTTTCTAGCACCCTCGTTTTGAACTTGTAAGAAATCCTTACAAGTTGAATTGTGATCAAGTTCTCCTTCTTGATAAATATTTTTAAGGTGTAACGTGATATTTTGAGGTGTAACTTGAAACAGCTCAGCCATATTTTTTTGAGACAACCAAGCGGTTTCATCGTGCAAGCGTACTTCTATTTTTGTTTTACCTGATTCAGTCTGATAAATAATAAATTGTGATTGGTTCTCCACTGACATCAAACACACTCCCTGACATCCACCTTGCCTGTGACTACCGCAGTAATTAAGGCTGTGCGTTTTTCTTTGAGTAGCTCAATTGCCTGTTTAGCCTTGGTAATTGTTTGATCTATTTTAGCGGTTTGTTGGTCTAGATAGTTGGCAATGGTGGTTTGCTCGCTATATGAAGGTAGCACAACATGAAAAGTCACCAAATCAGCTTGAAACAAATGCGGCACACCCATCCCACCACGCATCATATTGATATGCTCTTGTATATATTTTGATGTGAAGTAATAATAAAGATAAATGCTTTCCAGTTCCGCATTAGGACGTATTACAGCAATTGAACTATTTACTGTAGCAGCTGCTGGAAGAGTTCTAACTATATTAGTGGTTCCAGTAGTTGAACCATCTTTTGTTACTAGGACATCCCCCTGCTTAAGCATTATTTCTGGCGACTCATTGTACCGCTCTTCGGTTATGTAATTCACATTCTCAAAATCAATTTCTCGATTTTTTATATTGGGTGTAGCCAAAAAAATATAGCCGCTTTCAACATATTCTTCTGCCTTCAGTCCTTTCCAGCCTAATCTTGCCTTAATAGTTGATTTATAGCCTAATTTACTTTTCCTCCAAGATATTGGCATTTCCCCCAACCATTGAACACCACTATCTTTCATCTTAACCGTTGGATCTAAACCTTTGGTCACACAATGGGTAATTAAAGCCGTACGCTTTTCCTTGGAAAGCACGATTAGCTTTTGATAGTTTTCAATAAGTTGATCTATTTTAGCGGTTTGTTTATCTAGATAGTTGGCAATAATAATTTGTTCATCATGACAAGCAATTGGCAATATAATATTCTTCATTTCTGAGTAATTTGTACTCCATAAATCAGCAACAATTCCTTTACCATATCGATAAAATTCTTCTTTAAACCACTCACTTTTCATTAGCCATTCAGTGTAACTAGCATCTATATTTTGTGGACTTAAAACCGTGTTAATGAGTGATACTGATCCAGTTAGTTTTGACAATCCTGAAGACCCCTTCCTATCTGAACGACTATTGATAACAAAATCACCTTTGCAGACCTTTTTCCTATTATCACCATCATCGGTTTTTGCAGCGTTTTCTAGTTGTGGAACTATGCCTTTTTTAGTTACGGATAATGGCTTATATAATCGATCACTCACCTTTTCTTTTCTTTCATGAAAATAAAAACCAAGCCTCCTTACGACCCAATGCTCAGGCACCTCCATCAACCACTCAATACCGCTCTTTTTATACTTCTGATGAGGTTTAAGTTTTTTTAACATTTTAAACCTCCATTTTGTACTAGCTGATAGAGATATTCATAGGCTGATTTAGCCTTATTAAAATCAGGTTTACTTTTAACATCCTCAGGGATTTGTAGCTGACTGAATTCAACTAATGTATCAAAATTTGAATTCATATTCCCCACTTCACCTTGCAAAAAGTTTCGTTGTATTTTTATCGTCTTTTTTGCGCATTCAACTAGGTCTTCATTCAAAACTTTTTTATATTGCCCTGACAGTTTATTAATTGACTCAAATAATTCAGCTATGTCTTCATAATTGTTAAATAATATGTTCTCTTGTGCAAAGAAAGATTTTTGTTGATTGAAAGTAACTTTTAATAGCGTTCGATAAAATGATATTACCGATTCATCGATATGAGTTGCTATTTTTTCATATTTTTCTATTTTAAATACCCCAGCACTAAAGCTCTTTATCTCTGCAAAATAGGAAATAACAATAGCAATAATTAGATATGAAATATAGTTGTAACCACTTGGGTTAACACATATTTGGAGTGTTAATAAGAGTACGCCTAACAAGGTAAGCAGAATGTTTCTTTTGTATTTAGCTAACGTTTGACAAATACACATTATGAATGTACCTCGCCTAACAGCGCTAATATTTCTTTAGTTACCGCATCTAATTCTGCGTCGATTGCCTCTAACGCACGTGGTGGTTTATACTCGTAAAAGTGACGATTAAAGGGTATCTCATAACCGACAATGCCAATATTCCCATCCTTTTCATCGCGCTTACTCTCATCAATCCAAGCGTCAGGTACATGTGGTTTGACTTCCTTTTCAAAGTAATCATAGATATTCTGTTGCAGTGGGATATTTTCATAATCTCTTAAATCCGTATTGGCTTCTGGATTACCTTTGCTATCAATGCAGACCTCAGCATCGTCATGTGGCTTAGCTAGATATTTTTGTAATAGTTTAACTTGCGCTGCGGTCACTTTGACTTTTAGGGCGTTTAAGTCTTTTGTAAATTTATCTTTCGATAAATACTCATTTTTGCAATTGCTTAAGGCATTCAATATTTCCTGTTGCTGTTCCTCTTTAAGCTTCAAAAACGCTTTATCCTCTTTAAGCGCATTGAGGTTATTCTCATCTTTTGGATAAAAGGCAAGCTTCAATGGTCGCTCGATGGTTACCCGTCTAAAACCGAATTCAGTATAATCAAACAACTTACTTGTCTTAGTTTGTTCAAAGTTGCCATACGCTTGAACAATATCAGCAATAGCATCTTCATCTAAGTATTTACGTTTAGATCCCAATGACTTCCGCATGGAGTTTCCTTTATCTGCAGCGTTAACCAGTTGCACTTTGCCTTTGCGCTCAGGTGATTTTTTATTGCTTAATATCCAGATATAAGTAGAAATTCCTGTATTAAAAAACATGTCCGTTGGCAAAGCAATAATTGCTTCCAACAAGTCATTTTCAAGCATATAACGCCTGATTTCAGACTCCCCAGACCCAGCCCCACCTGTAAACAACGGTGAACCATTAAGAATAATGCCAATACGACTTCCCCCTTCTGTTACAGGACGCATTTTTGAAATAAGGTGCATTAAGAAAAGTAACGAACCATCACTGACTCGTGGCAATCCAGCGCCAAAACGCCCGTTATAGCCTCGTAGCTTATGCTCATCTTTTACTGCCTTTTCAACTTTTTTCCATTCGACACCAAAGGGTGGATTAGACAGCATGTAATCAAACTTTTTAGATTGCAGTTGATCATCACTTAAGGTATTGCCAAATTTAATATTATCGGCATCTTCACCTTTGATTAAAATATCTGCCTTACAAATGGCAAAAGACTCGGGATTTAACTCTTGTCCATAAGTTTT
>JAQCCA010000088.1 GCA_027621155.1 Pseudomonadota bacterium
CTATCAGCTGTTAGGGGTGGCAAAAACAGCCTCAGATGCTGAGATTAAAAAAGCCTATCGACGTTTAGCTAAGAAGTATCACCCCGATGTCAGTACAGAGGCTAATGCAGAGGAAAAATTCAAAGAAGTGCAAGATGCTTATGAAGTGTTGAAAGATAGTGAAAAACGTAAACTATATGATCAATATGGCGCTAATTGGCAACATGCCAAAGCCGGTGGCTTTCATCAAGGTGGCAATACGCATCAAGGGCATGGTAATCACCAACAGCACTTTTATCAAGGTAGCGACTTTGGCGGTTATGAGGATATTTTTGGTGAGTTTTTCCGCCAACAGCATAGGGAGCGCCAAGGGCGTAAACAAGGTTTTGCAATGAACGGTCAGGATTTGCATACCAAGGTTGAAATAAATGTAGATGATGCCTTAACGGGTGTAGAGCGTGAGCTACACTTTGCCTATCAAACGGTTAATGAAGAAGGAATGGTTGTAGAGAAAACAAAACGCTTAAAAGTTAAAATCCCTAAAGCCGTTGGCAATCATCAGCAAATTCGTTTAAAAGGTCAAGGCGAAGTCGGTGTTGGTGGTGGTTTAAGTGGCAATTTGTATCTTGAGATCATTGTTCAATCTGATAAACAACACAAAGTGGTGGGCAATGATATTTATAGTCATATTCCCATAGCACCTTGGGAGGCAGCATTGGGTGCAGAGATTAATGTGCCAACACCGCATGGTCAGATGAAGCTTAAGGTGCCAGAGCATACTCAAAGTGGCAAGAAAATGCGTTTGAAAGGTAAAGGTTTGGCAGATGGCGATTTTTATGTGGTTTTAGATGTTATCTTGCCGCCTGCGGTATCAGAAGCACAAAAGGCATTTTATCAAAACATGGCCACTGAGATGGCATTTGATCCACGCAAAGATTTATTAGGAGCGTAAAATGGCAGAGATGATTGTATCAGGAGACTATATTAGCATCATTGAGTTGTCAGAGATGCTATGTGTACCACAAACCATTATTATCGAATGGATTGAGCATGATGTAGTGAGTGCGAAAATCCAAGCGGATAGTTATTATGTTGCAGCATATGATATTGCCCGAGCTAAATCAGCCATGCGTTTAATGCGTGATTTAGATGTTAACTCATCAGCTATTTCAATTATTTTAAGTTTAAGAGAAAAAATAAAAGAGCTAGAGGCGGTTGTTTCTGTAAACATGCGCTAATTTCAGACTTGTTTAGCTAAAAAATACATATTAAAATGTCGCCGAACAACAGGGGTGCATTTTGCTGAGAAGGTTTTGCCTAACCCTTTGTACCTGAACTAGTTAATCCTAGCGTAGGAAGTTGATAAAGTGCATCTTGGCATGTGCTTTTTTGTCTTCCTATGCATATAAAAAAAGCCAAGGGGGAGATCAAAGCGTGATCGGTCATATTAGCATTAACATATCATTTGTTATTTATTGCATTTATTTTTTGCCGCAGATTATTCATAACCAATTAAAACATCAAGCTGGACATATTAGTCATGGCACACATTTGTTGATGGTTGTTGCTAATGTTTTGGATCTGATCTATGGATTTGGCTTTGATTTACAGTGGCAATATAGAGTCGTAACAATGCTTACTTTAGCATGTTTGTTATTTCAACAATGGCAGATATATCGCGATAGTGATATTGGAGAAAGAACAGGGGATAGAAAAGGTGAGAGTTATAACTTCCATGTGATATGCCTGTTTATTATTGCTGTAGGTATTGCCTTGGTAAGTTTGCATAACTTAAACAATGCAATGTTAGAAAATATCGGCTTTATCAGTATGTTTTGCTATGCAGTATATTGGTTGCCGCAAATTATTAAAAACATCAAAGAAAAAAATGCCACAGCATTTAGCTTGATTTTTCTGGTATTAAATGTGCTAGCACTCATCTGTGATGAAATATCGGCATTAAGCTTTGGCTGGCCATTACCGAGCATTATCAGCCCTATTGTGATTTTAAGCTTACTGTTTATCATGGTCGGGCAATACTATTACTACCAACGCCTGAGAATGATTATTGATTAGTACTAAATCGGTGCCATATCAAGTGTTTTTATATACAAATTAAGAAACTTCAGTATGCTAAGCACAAAATAAGCTTAAGTAGAGAGGTTGCAAATATGGCAGTTTCTGAAGTAGAGCGCTATCAAGCAAGTAAAAAAGTCACGATTGTTGGAATGTTTGTTAATACTGGATTAGCAGTGTTAAAGATGTTAATTGGTCTAGTCGGTGGCTCACCTGCATTATTCGCCGATGGCGTGCATTCATTTTCGGATTTATTAAGTGATATTATGGTGCTTTTTGCAGCCAAACACGCCAATAAAGGCGCTGATAATAATCACCCGTATGGGCACGAGCGCATTGAAACTTTAGCAACAGTTATCCTATCAATCATTTTGATTTTAGTGGCATTACTCATCACTTATCATGCTTTATCTAATTGGTTTTCAGGTGATTTGCTGATCCCTGATCAATGGACCATTTATGCTGCTATTTTCTCAATTTTAGCCAATGAAGGGCTCTTTCGTTATACGATGGTTACGGCTAATCGCATTGATTCTGATCTCTTACGTGCCAATGCTTGGCATAGTCGATCAGATATGTGGTCGTCTGTTGTCGTACTTGTTGGCTTAATCGGTAGCATGCTAGGTTTAATGTGGATGGATGCATTAGCAGCCATTATCGTATCTATTATGATTGGCAAGATGGGTGTTAAATGGTGTTATAAAGCATTATCTGAATTAGTAGATACTGGTGTTGATGATGTGTTATTGCATCAAATTGAAGAAACTATTAAAAACATTGATGGTGTTAAACACTATCACTGTTTGCGCACACGCAAAATGGCAGGACAAGTGGTACTTGATGTGCATATTCTGGTTGACTCACATATCACCGCGTCAGAAGGACATTATATTGCTGAGCATGTTCGAGGTGCACTTAGCTTATCAGTTGAAAATATCAAAGATATCACGGTACATGTTGATGTTGCCGAACACCCTGAGCAGGTGGTCAATCCCAAAGATATGCCGCCAGCGCGTAAAGAAATTTTGCAACAATTAGCAAGCTACATTAACAAAAAGCATCAAAACGTCGATTTATGTCAAATTGAGATGTTTGTTTATTACTATCCTAAACGGATTGAGCTATACTTACTGGCGCCGGCTAAGGAGCTGGAAATATTACAGTTAATTGATATGGAACGTTTCCAGATCAATGGTGTTGGATCAACTAACGTGAAGCTGTTTGGTAATAGTAATTAATAGGGATAAATGCAAGCATTAAAATGTGTGAATCATTGCCGCAATATCAATCGCTATTTTTTGTTTATCAGGCTGCTCAATATAACGAGTAAAAAATAAGGATGATGTAGATATGCATAGCTTGGTATTTGTGTTCTTTTTAGTGTTTTTTGGGGCATCAGTCTTTGCGACACTAGCACTTTATACACGACAAGCTATTATTGTTGCTTACATTGCACTGGGTGTTATTGTTGGTCCGCATTGCTTAGGGTTTATTGCTGATACTACGACTGTGCATGAGATATCAGATATCGGTATTATGTTTTTGTTGTTCTTATTAGGGCTTAACTTAGAAATCAAAAGCATGATCAAAATGCTCGGTAAAGCGATGTTTGTTTGTATCACGAGTAGTGTGGTGTTTATTGCAGCTACCGTGTTAATTTGCCACTTTTTTGGCATTGGTGCGCAAGGCTTTATTATCGGTGCGGCATTGATCTTCTCAAGTACAATCATCTGTTTAAAGTTGCTACCAACAACGGTATTGCATCATAAACGCATTGGTAAGTTGGTGATTGCTATTCTTTTGATTCAAGATTTAATTGCGATTTTAATGCTTACCTTTATCAGCTTATGGTCGTCACAAACCGACAGTTTCCATTTGTTTTCATTAATTAAGTTACTATTAGCATTACCGGTTTTAGGTGGTGTGGGCTTTTTGGCGCAACGTTATTTTTTATTTAAGTTGTTTAGAAAGTTCAGCCGCTTTCAAGAGTATATATTTCTATTATCTATTGGCTGGTGTCTTGGTATGGCGCAATTAGCAATGGTTTTTGGTCTATCCAATGAGATTGGTGCGTTTATCGCCGGTGTCACTGTCGCAAGCTCACCAATTGCTAAATATATTTATGAAAACTTAAAACCACTGCGTGATTTCTTTTTGATATTGTTTTTCTTTTCAGTTGGTGCAGGCTTCCAAATCGCGCTATTGCCTTCGGTATGGGGTGTCGTATTAGCATTAACTATTTTGCTCTTAGTGCTTAAGCCAGTTCTTCATTTTGTTACTTTGTGGCTTGTTCGTGAAACGCCAAAAGAGTCTTTTGAGATCGGTATGCGTTTGGGGCAGGGTAGTGAGTTCTCATTGATGTTGATTGCATTAGCTAATACTGCGGGCATTGCTACGGCAAGCTCTGAAATTATTGTGGAAGCTGTGGCTATTTTAAGCTTTATTGTATCGTCGTATATTATTGTATTGAGCTATCCAAGCCCAATTGCGGTCTCAGATCGTTTAAGAAGAGATTGATGTGATTTAAAAGTTAAATTGAATTTTAAGTATCCCTCACCCATGCAGCAAAAGCTGCACGAGTAATCCCGCAAGGGGAGAGGTTATTTCACGTTGGCTGAGCGTCAGTCGAAGTCACAGTATATTCGTTATCTAGTGACAGCCAGACTCTTTACTGGTAACCGTCACCGCACATCCTTTGCTACAGCCTTTGTTTAACTCGAGCTCAAATCGGAATTTCTGTGAGAAATATTTCATCGCAAGTACCAATAGAATCATATAAATAATGACCCCAATAATCCAACTCAGTGCATGAAGTGGCGTACTTGCTAGTTGTGCCAATTGATAGACAATAACCGCAGCAACATAGGCAATTGATGTGCTCCAAATCACAGATAGCCATGCCCAGCCACGTGTTGCCTCACGTGCCATCGCGCCAATGACTGAGGCACAAGGAACATATAAAAGGACAAATAGCATATAGGCAAATGCTGCAGCTAACGAACCAAAGGCAACAACCATTGAGCCCATAGCGGTTTTGTCCATATTGGCATCTGCTTCATTAGCGGCAAATGGATTGATAAATGCACTTAAACTCATGTTTTTAAAGCCATCAACGGTATCATGCCAAGAAGCGGCAATACCACCCCAAAAATCAAACTTCTCACTCGCAGCGTCGGCTAAACTTTGTGGTTTTTCTTGCGTATAAAGTGTATTTAAAGTCCCAACAACAACCTCTTTGGCTAGCGTACCAGTTAAAAGACCAACGGTTGCTTGCCAATTATCTTCAGTGACCCCCATCGGTTTTAATACAGGTGTAATCGTGCGTCCAGTTTGTGCAAGTATTGACTCAGGTGAACCACCGGCAACGACAACACCATTGGTTTGGATACTGTTTAAAGTGCCAACTAAAACACAAATCGGGACAATGACCTTACCTGCTCTAAAAATAAAGCGCTTTAAACGGCCCCAACTATTTAAGCCAATGGTTTTAAAGTTAGGCAAATGATAGACAGGTAATTCCATGACAAAGGGTGCACTCTTGCCGGTTAATAATGCAAACTTCACGACATATCCGGTAATAATGGCACCTAAAATACCTGCGATATATAAACTAAACACGATCAACGCACTGTTTTGCGGGAAAAAAGCCGCAGCAAATACAGCAAATATTGCTAAACGTGCGCCACAAGACATAAATGGTGCCATCATGATGGTCATTAAGCGATCGCGTCGAGTTTCCAATGTTCTTGTTGCCATGACGGATGGCACATTACAACCAAAGCCAACAATCAGCGGCACAAAGGCTTTGCCAGGCAAGCCAATCGCTTGCATAAAACGATCCATGACATATGCTGCACGTGCCATATAGCCTGAGTCTTCCAAAAAGGATAAGAATAAAAACATGCAGCCAATTTGTGGAATAAAGGTCAAAACGGTATTTATCCCTAAACCAACACCTTGGGCAATCACGGCGACAAGCCATAGTGGTAAACCAAGATAAAAACCTAAATGTGTCATCCCTTCAACAAATATAACACTCGATGTATTGTCAAACAATGGTTGCAGCGCACCACCAATGGTAATCGAGAATTCAAACATTAAATACATGATAAATAAAAATACCGGAATACCTAAGTATTTATTCATGCATAGTTTATCGATCATTTCAGTTGCTTTATGCTGTGAAACTTGGCTTTTTTGTGTGCTTTTGTTAACGATATCGGCGATAGCTTGGTAGCGTGAGCTTGATAGCGTGATATCAGCGGTATGATCAAGTTTCAGTTCGGCTTTTAATGCTTGTAAGCGATTAAAGTCAGTTGATGAAAGCAATTGCTTAAGTAGATAGTTATCCTCAGCAATTGAAGTACTTAACCATAAACTAGGATAATTATAATTAGCCTCAGTGATTTGGCGCGTAAGCTCGTTAATTGCCTCTGGATAGTAATGACTTAAATTATAGCTTGAGGTGCTTTGAGGTTTGAATAATGCAAGCTTTAATTCACTGATGCCTACTTTTTTGCGTCCAATAACAGGGATAACCGTGCAGCCTAGCGTTTGTTCAAGTTTATGATAATCAATAACAATACCTTTTTTGCTGGCAACATCGATCATGTTAATGACGAGAATCAATGGAATACTTGTTTCCATTAATTGTGTGGTCAGATATAAATTGCGCTCAAGGTTTGATGCATCAATGACATTAATAATTGCATCAGGCTTATCTTCAACGATGAAGCGGGCAGCAATTTGCTCGTCAATAGATGACTCATCACTGGCAGTTAAGGTATAAATACCCGGCAAATCAACAATTTCTATGCGTTGGTTATTTAAATCAACTTTGCCAACTTTTTTATCAACGGTCACACCACTCCAGTTGCCAACCTTTTGTTTAAGACCGGTTAGTGCGTTAAAAAGCGTTGTTTTACCACAGTTTGGATTGCCAATAATTGCATATTTCATAAGGCTTGTACCTGCATGTAAAGAATTTCTGATTTGCGCAACGACACAGAGAAGTTTTTAATCGAAATATGATAGGGATTACCAAAAAGTGCTTTCTTAGCGATATAAAAAGTCTCTCCAGGAATAAAGCCTAATGACAACAGTTTCTGCATATAGTTGCGTGGACAATTATCATTAAACCCAAGGATTTTATAATTTTGTTTCGTTTTGATATTCATAAGGGGTAAGTATATCAATCAATGGGTGCTTGATTATAAACAGGCGTTTTCTTTAAGTCAATCTAACTGAGAAGGGTTATCATTTTTGTTTGGCGATTTCTGCAACCCTTTTACCTAAGGCTTTTGCTAAGATAATTTCATCTTGAGACAGTGGTTTATCGGAATTAATACCATTGTAATGACTTAAACCATAGGGCGTGCCACCGGTTTGCGTATTTTGTAACGAGGGCTCACTATAGGGAATACCAACGATCATTGCGCCATGGTGTAAAAGTGGCAGCATCATCGAAAGAAGTGTTGTTTCCTGACCGCCGTGCAAGCTTGCTGTGGAGGTGAAAACAGCTGCAGGTTTATTGATTAATGCCCCTTTAAACCATAGGTCACTGGTGGTATCAATAAAATACTTAAGTGGTGCTGCCATATTACCAAAGCGCGTTGGACTGCCCATAATAATGCCTGAGCAGTTTGCAAGATCTTCCTTGGTTACGTAAATCGCGCCACTATCCGGAATGTCACTTTCAGTTTTTTCGCAATTTGCTGATATGTTTGGCACGGTTCTAAGCTTTGCTTCTAAGCCACCAAGCTCAACGCCTTGCGCAATTTTCTCCGCCATTGCTTTTGTTGAACCGCCTTGACTATAATAAAGGACTAAGATGTTTTGCATAAAAAGGATCCTTATGACTAAGTTAATACAAAGCTATAGTAAGCGATTTAGCCACTTCTGGGTATCGGTGTTTAGGGAATATTTGCAACAAAACTGTTTAACCAAAGCCTCAAGCTTAGCTTTGACAAGTCTTTTTGCCTTGGTACCACTTCTTATGGTGTCAATTTCAATTTTGAGCATGTTGCCTGCGTTTAAAAGCATTCAAGGCGATTTTCAACAGTTTATTTTGCACAATATGCTGCCAAGCTCAGGTGAAGCCGTAAATGAGTATTTAAAGCTCTTTATGAAGAATCGTGCGGGATTGCCGATTACTGCGGTTGTGGTGCTTTTTTTCATTAGTATTATGATGATGCGCTCGCTTGAAAAAGTATTAAATGACATTTGGCAAGTTAAAAAAGAGCGTCCCTTATCACAGGCTTTTTTATTGTATTGGGCAGTATTGAGCTTGGGACCTTTACTCGTTGGTGCAAGCCTAGGCTTGAGCTCTTACTTATTATCATGGCATTGGTTAAATGATGGCTTTAGCCAATTGATAAGTTTTTTGCAGGTTTTACCTTTTATTTTTAACCTTATTGCATTTACGTTTATCTATCAAGTCGTACCATATAAACGTGTTAAATTTAAGCATGCGCTATTGGGTGGTTTGATGATGGCAATCGTGTTTGATTTAGCAAAAAAAGTGTTTGCATGGTATGCGCTAAACTTACCAACCTATGAGATGCTGTATGGTACATTAGCGATTATTCCACTGTTTATCTTGTGGATTGCGATTTCATGGCAGCTATTTTTACTCGGTGCCATTGTGGTGCGGATGTTAAGTGTGCCGCCAGCGTTACGCGTGAAGCAAAAAATGCCACAATTTAGCTTAGCCATTGATGTGTTACGTCTTTTGCATATCAAGCAAAAAAGCAAATGTGCGATTGATAAAGAGGCATGTGCTAAAGAGTTGTCACATATTGATTTAAAGCTATTAGATGCTGTTTTGAGCGCATTAGTCAAATATCAATATATCAGTATTACCCAAGAGCAAAAATATGTTTTAAGTTGTGACTTATCACAAGAAAAACTCAATGATTTTTATCAAAATATGCATAGCTTTTTGTCACTTCAAGATGATCGTAATCAGGCGTTAAATGGCTTAAGACAAAACATT
>JAQCCA010000089.1 GCA_027621155.1 Pseudomonadota bacterium
AAGATACAGATGATCTATTCTCACTAGAGTTACCCACGCAATCGCTTAAAAACTATTATCGTAAATATGGCGAGTGCCTTGGTATGCCTGAGCGCAAAATTGTGAGCATGTTAAATAGAATTGATTACCTGAATTATAAACGCTCACGCAAAGGCAAAATGAAACCTTTTGATTATCTTAATCGCTTGGTCATTTTGGGTTTGATTGCTCTGCTGGGTCATACGGTTTACACACTTTATCAGCAACAAAAAGCCAATGCGCTAAAGCAAAGTGTCGTTACTTTAAGTGCGCCAGTTGTTTCTCAATCGACTGAACAAGAAACACAAGCAATCTCATCTTCGATGAACGATCAAACAAGTAATGCTACTGCAACACCAAATACAGCAACATCTAACACAACTACTAATAGTGTAACGACATCTAATCCTACAGGCGCGTCAGCAGCAGTAAATACTGACACAGCTAATACTGTAGCACCGACAACATTGCAACAACATGACGTTACACAACAGCAACCAACTGAGCAGCAAAATGCACAGTAACTCAATCACGGCTCGCTTTATTATTGGTGTTGAGTCCACTGAATTAACCACTCACGACATCAAGCGCTTACAAAACAAACACGTGGTTGGTGTGATTTTATTTAGTCGTAATTTCATAAATTCTGAGCAGCTAAAGCAATTAACCGCAGCCATTAAATTATGTCGCCATGATCTTGTTATTTGTGTTGATCAAGAAGGCGGACGCGTTCAACGTTTTAAAAGCGATCAGTTCACATCATTGCCCTCACTCTATGAAATTGCACAAACAAATGATAAAACACAACTTAAACAACATGCTGCCACACTCGCCAGTGAATTAAAGCATCATGGTATTGACTTTAGCTTCACCCCCGTGGTTGACTTGTATTCAAAAGATAGCCGCGTGATTAATACACGCGCTTTTGCTGAGAATGCAGATGAAGTCATACATTATGCCAGACAGTATATTGACACTATGCATCAATACAACTTACCTAGTGTTTTAAAGCACTTCCCAGGGCATGGTAGCTTAGCTGCTGACTCCCATACTGAAAGCGTTATTGATAATCGAACCTTAAGTGACATTGAACAAACCGATTTACTGCCATTTATCACGCTTATTAATGAACATAAAGCCGATAGTATTATGGTTGCCCATCTATCTTACCCACAAATCGATACTGAGATTGCCTCACAGTCCAAGTTTTGGCTTACGACTTACTTGCGCCAAAAAGTTGGTTTCAAGGGTATCATCTTTAGCGATGACTTTGGCATGGCTGCGGCAACGCAAACTGCTAAACATCCACTAGAGAACTGTCAGAGGTTCTTTGATGCTGGAGGAGACATCGCTTTATTGTGCAATGAGTTTACTGTTATGGATGAAATATTCGATGTTTTTAGTAATAAAAGTTATCGCAATAGCAACACCTTCAATAACAGCTGGCAGCACTTTCAGCAGGCTTTTTAACATTTATTATTAAAGCACTCGCTGCCTTGAACTTCTCAGTATTTCCCCTAGAATGATGATCATTGCAAAATATTATTAACAACCTATGGATCCTATTACACAATATTTAGATCTTAGTAAAGATTATGCTGAATATGTTCATGCTGCGATTGTGATTGTCACTATTTTACTAATCAATGTGATTATTCGCATTGTACTTGCGATCTTTGATAAGAGTCTTGCTAAGAAATCACCTTATTTACATATATTTTATCAAGCGGTTAATCGTCCTATTCGTTATATCACATGGATCATTGGCTTGTGGGTTATCCTGACACAACTGGTTGACTGGCAAGGTAAACAGGTTCAAGCCATGCTAAGTATTACCAACATGGCAGTCAAGGTTTTAGTCATCCTGTGTATTGCTTGGATCTTAATGCGCTTTGCCCGCGGCATGCGTAAACTATTTATTGAAAAAAACACGCGTACTGATGGTGGCTATAATGACTTTAGTATGATTGAAACGATTTATAAAGCATCTCAAGCAATCATTATCATTTTACTGTTTTTTAGCATTCTCGGTGCGCTTGATATCCCGATTGTCGCCTTAGCCGGCATGGCTACTGTGGTAACTGGCTTTTTTGCGATTACGCAACAAGAACTTATCAAGAATCTCTTTGGTGGCACCGTTCTTTATCTTGATCGACCATTTGCCGTAGGCGATTGGATTTACACTGTTGGCGGCGGGATAGAAGGAACCGTTGAGAAAATAAGCTTTCGCCTTACGATTATTCGTGGCTTTGATAAACGCCCTATTTACGTACCTAATGCAACTTTTCTCACCACCGCTGTTGTTAATGCGTCACGCATGACAAATCGCCGAATTTTGCAATATATTGGCGTGCGTTATCAGGACTTCACCAAGGTACACCAGATCTTACAAGATGCTCGTGATATGCTAAAAAAACACCCTGCGATTGATCAAAAGTGCATAACACTCGTGTGCATTGTCAATGGTAACACCAATATGGGTACAAATATTGAGGGTGTTTTTGGTTCATATTCGATTAATTTTATGATTTATACCTTTACCAAAACTACCAATTGGGTTAAATTCCAAGCGCTTCAGGATGAAATCATGCTAAAAATTGGTGAGATTATTGAGAAAAATGGTGCACAAATTGCTTTCCCAACAACCACTTTGGATATTCCTAAAGGTGCATTACATCAAGTCAGGGGCAGTTAGAACACAACTTATTATTGATCTATTACGTAATAAATTTTGAAAACACTTCAGTTAATTGCGCCTGAACTTCTTCAATTGTATGATTGGCATTAATCATGACACTTGTTTGCGGATTCTCTTTAACAAGCTTTAAAAATATCTCACGCGCACGATTAAAAAATTCTATCTTTTCCTGCTCAATCCGATCGAGTGCATTTCTTGATCTAGCACGCTGGAGTCCAAGTTCAGGATCAATATCCAAGTAAATCGTTAAATCTGGGAGAAAGGATGAGAGTAACAGATCATTTAACTGTTTAACCTTATCAAATCCAAGCTCTCTACCACCTCCTTGATAAGCCAAACTTGACCAGTTAAAGCGATCACTCACTACCCATTTACCACTATTAAGTGTAGGTTTTATCAACCTTTCAACATGCTGCATACGAGTTGCATACATAAGGAGCAATTCAGCTTCAGGGCATAAGGCTTCTTCTTCATAAGGTGTAATCAGAAGCTTACGTATCTTTTCAGCTAGAAAGGTGCCCCCTGGCTCACGTGTAAAAACAGACTCAATTTTTTTTTGTGCTAATATTTCACGAATAAACTCAATAGCAGTACTTTTACCCGCTCCCTCTAAGCCTTCAATGGCAATAAACCGTGCTTTTTGGTTATTTTGTCTATTCTGTCTATTTTCTTTCATCTCTAATAACTGCTTGTGCTTGGCTCAAAATTTAATAAATTATCCAATAAACCACTAACGCCAAAGCGAAAATACTGCTTATTAATATAATGATCGCCACATAGTGAGCGCGCTAATTGAATATATTTTAATGCGCTAACATAATCTCTAATGCCACCTGACGCTTTAAAGCCAACCGTACGATCTGATAAGGCAATTTCCTGCAGAATAATCTTAGCTGCTTCTAGCGTTGCACCAATGGCTGTTTTACCGGTTGAGGTTTTAATGAAGTCTGCTTGAGCATTAATCATATCGCGACTGATAATCTGGATAAGCTCAGGTGATAATTCACCAGACTCTATAATCACCTTTAACGTACGATCGTGGCATAGCTCTTTTGCCGCTTTAACCATATTTATCGCACGTGGCGATGAATCATTTTCAAGATATTCCGTATAGGGAATGACTAGATCAATTTCATCAGCACCATGTTTAATCGCATTTTTAACTTCCATGACAACAGAATCAACAGAAGCCGCTCCTTCAGGGAAATTAACCACCGTTGCAATCGCAATATCTGGATGCACTTTAGGTTTAATATATGAAATAAATTCAGGATAAACGCAAACTGCAGCGACTGCACCTAGATGATTAACGCTCTTTTGTAACAATTGATCCATACTCTCCCGAGTATCTGACTTATTCAGTGATGTCAGATCGATAAGAGAAACCATTTCCGCTAACTGATTGTGATCAATCGACATGTGCCATATCCGCTGATTTAAAAATTGACTGCCCAAAGCTTAAGGGCGCTAATCCCATATAGTCGGCAATACTCTGACCAATATAAGCAAAACTCATGCGCTCGCCAATGCATTCAGTCGTGATATTTTTGCTCCACACCAGAAAAGGTATATGCTCACGTGTGTGATCTGTTCCCTGCCAGCTTGGATCACAACCATGATCAGCAGCAATAATAACTATCGTGTCATCATCTAGTAGTTGATCAAGCTCAGGCAGTCTTGAGTCAAAGTACTCCAATGCTTTGGCATAGCCCTCAATATCACGGCGATGACCAAAACTTGAGTCAAAATCGACAAAGTTTGTAAAAATAAGCGAATTAGGTTTAGCACTTTGATAAGTTGACAGTGTTATATCGAATAACTCTGTTAGACCCGTGGCTTTAATACTCTGAGTAATTCCTTGGTTAGCATAAATATCGGCAATTTTACCAATTGAAATTACTTCACCACCGGCTTCTTTTAATTTATCCAACAAGGTAGCCTCAGGCGGCAACACCGAATAATCTTTGCGATTTCCAGTGCGAGCATACTCATTTGCTGACTCACCAATAAAGGGGCGAGCAATCACGCGTCCTACTACTAATCCCATTTCATCCAGAAGCTCACGTGCAATCTTGCATATTTTAAGTAGACGCTCTAAACCAAAATACTCTTCATGCGCTGCAACCTGAAACACACTATCCGCTGAGGTGTAAATAATTGGCTTTTCCGTCAAACAATGCTCAACACCATGTATTTTAAGCACTTCAGTACCTGACGCATGACCTGCATCAATCACACCTTGAGTTAACTCACTGCGCTTTAGCCATTCATCAATAAATGCTTTAGGAAATACCGATGCATCTTCATCACCCTCATGGTGACTTTGTGTAAAATAATGCCAATCAAACATCACTGGCACGCCTGCAATCTCCCAGTGACCACTTGGTGTATCTTTGCCTTTGCTATTTTCAACACAATAACCATATTTGGCTTCAACAATAGGCTCTTCTACAGATAAATCAGTCGTAAGCTTACGTGCACGACTTAACTCTGCAGCTTTTTGTAAACCACGTTTGGCAAGATTTGGTAAATCTAATGATCTTTTATACTGCGCACGATAGTCCACAATATGACCCAAGGTATCAGCACCTTGATCACCAAATAGTTTGGCATCTTTAGCTTCGCCAATACCAAAAGAATCCATTAATAATATAATTACTTTCTTATTATTTAACACGAGTGTTTTTCCTAAAAATATATTTATGAATACAAGCGCTTAAGTCCAAACTCGCTATGAATAAGAAGTACCGCGACCTTCGTATATTCAACTAGCTCCATATAGGCTCTTTCTTCATCTTCTTGCCCTGTGACTTCATCATCATATTGCAAGCGCGACATATCGATTAAATCAGCGATCGCCTCTTGAACCTCAACAGAGCCTTTGGTGTAATCGATCTCCATCAAGCCCAATCCTGATAAAAAGCCCTGGCACCACATTGCTAGCGCATCAATACGCATATAAAATTTCTCTTCATCATCAGGCAGCAATAAGTCAAAATGCATATCCTGCGCCAAAAACTGGGCTTTTGTTACCTGATACATTTCAGCTAATACTTTTAATGCACCTTGTGCGACAACATCACCTGCCTCAATTGGCTCAGCCATCAGCGAGTCCATCCACGCTTCAATGCGCACTTCAGCCCCCCCTGTAAAAAGCGCACACAACAGGGCATGCGCCTCAGAAGCTTCAGATAAAGCATTGATTTTGCGCAGTGCCGCAGTAACCTCCTGATAATCAGGTAAAACTTGTTTTTCCGTTATTTGCATAAGTGTTTTTATCATTATAATCAAGATGCCTCTATCGTATCATTGTCGGTTATTTTTATCTAAATTTTTTTTACAACAAATCACTTGCACTTAGTAACATATGCTTCTATGATTTCAAGTGTAAGTTTAGTGTTGCCTGTGCTGTTAGCCAGTCCTTACATTCTTGAGCCGATGTATTTATATCGGGAGCGTAGATACTTGTTTTAGCGTGCATGCTCAGCCTGACTGAGAAGCCCAACGAACAGCAAACGCACCCACTTGGTTCTTGAGGGTTCAAGAGCCATGTAAGCAGCGGCAGATATGGGCGGCACTATAAACTTTCATTTCTCTTTTTTCCATTTTTTCCAATGCTGTACTTTTAGCCAATAGCATCTAACTCAGCTTTTGACTTGTGAAACTCCTGCTCTTGATAATCATTTGAGTTATTCTGATCAGAATTATTATTTTTTCCTTTTCTATCATCACTATTTTTATCATTTAGATTATATTTGTAGATGCTGTTGTTATGTATTTTCTGATGGACATCCTCTGGTAATTTATGATCAACCCAAACCGCGCCTTTAACCAGCCATGGTACCAGCAATGAGTCCTGCCAAGCTTTCTGCTCAGTGAGCACCTTATTATAACTAAGTACACCAACAATTAAACTAACCACAAGTGTTGATTTAACAATGCCAAATAAAAAGCCCAATAAGCGATCCGTAACCGTCTGATTATCTTTGCGAAAAACACCAAAAATAATATGCACAATACCACCTAAGATCCAAACGATCACGACAATGGCAAAAAACGACATCCAAAATGCCACTTCAGGTGAGTTAAACCATTTTGCAACAAAATTCATATCAAGAGAGTCTGCAAAGAAATACGCCGACACCGCAGCAATCAACCAAGTAAGCAATGAGATTAACCCACGCACAAAACCTTGCGAAAAACCAATAATCGCAAAGCCAAGCACGATAATAATAAAAATCCAATCAAGCCAATTTAGCAGTGACATTATTTTTCCTTATAAGCCTAAAACAGCTTTTATTGTAGCGTGCTTTTGATACTTGGCAATCATTGCGCTGAAACAATGCTTAAAAAGTTCCACACGGCGATATTCCATATGCTACAATTTGCAGCAAATTTCCAGAAAGGCGTAAATACCATGCAATTTGATTCTTTTGACTCTTTTGACTACGATGTCATTGTCATCGGGAGTGGACCTGGTGGTGAAGGTGCAGCGATTAAAGCCGCAAAATCAGGGCTAAAAGTAGCAATCGTTGAATCCGAACTTATCGGCGGCAACTGTACACATCAAGGTACAATCCCAAGCAAAGCACTGCGACATGCGGTATCTCACTTTTCTTTTCATGCAAAATACCATGACTATAGTTACCCTCAGATGTTGGAAAATGCATCACGTGTCATCAATGCCCAAACTGAACTAAAAACAGGGTTTTACAAACGTAATAATGTGGATATGTTGCATGGCTTTGCTCGATTTATAGACCCGCATACTATTTGTATTTGCTCAACACACGAAGAAGAACAGACCAAAGAGCAGTTCAAAGCAAAATATTTTGTCATTGCTACCGGCTCAAGACCTTATCACCCCAAAGATATTGATTTTAATCACCCTCGTATTTTGGACAGCGACAGCATTTTACATCTTAATAACAACCCCAAAACCATTTCTATTTATGGTGCAGGTGTTATTGGTTGCGAATATGCTTCCATTTTCCGCACGTTAAAAATCCGTGTCAATTTGATTAATAACCGCGAGCGACTATTATCTTTTCTTGATAATGAAATTATTGATGCCTTAAGTTACCACTTTCGCGAGCAAGGTATTCGCACGCATCATAACGAACATTATGACAGCATTGATGCCAATGATAACGAGGTAATTCTAAAATTAAAGTCAAATAAAATCATCAAATCAGATTACCTATTATTTGCTCAAGGACGCACAGGAAATACCGATCAATTAGGGCTAGATGCAATTGATATTGAGGCGAATATCCGCGGTTCTATCGAGGTTAATCAAAACTATCAAACCCTTAAGCATCCTCATATTTATGCCGTTGGCGATGTCGTTGGTTACCCATCACTTGCTTCTGCTGCCTTTGACCAAGGCCGCTTTGCTGCAACGCATATTGCCGAAGGCAAGTGCACCAATCATTTAATCAAGGATATTCCAACGGGAATTTATACCTTGCCTGAGATCAGCTCGGTTGGCAAAACTGAGCAAGAACTCACCGAAGATAAAATTCCTTACGAGGTGGGACACGCATTTTTTAAGGATCTAGCGCGCGCGCAAATCTCAGGTAAAACCGCGGGCATGCTTAAGCTGATTTTTCATCGTGAGACACTACAGTTATTAGGGATTCACTGCTTTGGTAGTCAAGCTTCTGAGATTATTCACATCGGACAGGCGATCATGTCACAAAAAGGCAAAGCCAATACATTGATGTATTTTATCAATACAACGTTCAACTACCCGACCATGGCGGAAGCTTATCGTGTCGCCGCTCTAAATGGATTAAATAGATTGTAGATTCATTGCCAAACTTCCTTTAAGCGCGCATCACGCCCACATTGCCAACGGTAAAACGCATAACTAATCGGATTTTTCAGATAGTATTTTTGATGATATTCTTCCGCAGAAGTAAACATAGTACTTGGACGCAACTGCGTATATATTGGTTTATTTAAATAATTTCTCATGTTATTAAGCATTGCTTGAGCCGCTGCCTTTTGTCCATCATTTTCGTACAAAATAGCGCTTTGATATTGTTCCCCCAAATCACAAAATTGTCCATTTTTAACGGTGGGATCAATATGCTTAAAGAAATAATTTAAAAACTGCGCATACCCCAAAACATCATCCTCATACCAGACTTTAACAACTTATAAATGGTCTGTTTTTCCTTGGGATACCTGCTTATAGTTTGGATACAAAGTCGTACCACCATCATAGCCCACTTCAGTTTTCACCACACCTTTAAGCTTATCAAAATCAGCCTGCACACACCAAAAACAGCTTCCTGCGACAATCGCCGTA
>JAQCCA010000090.1 GCA_027621155.1 Pseudomonadota bacterium
GCTTCAACCAGTATTAGATCGCTATGCAACTAAAGGCTTAATCCACAAGAACAAAGCAGCACGTCATAAGAGCCGCCTTGTTGCTAAGATCAAAGCATTGGAAGTTGCTGCTGCGTAATCGCGCACCAGTCAGTTGATCAAAAAGCTCCTTAATGGGGCTTTTTTTTTATACGAATAAGGATATATAAACATGTACTCACTTAAAACACTTGCCGAAGATCTTGGTGGTTATGTCCATGGTGATGAATCAATTGTCGTTGATCGCTTAGCAACACTCAAAGGTGCCAAATCAGGGCAGCTTTCATTCCTAGCCAATAGCAAATATATCAATGACCTTAAGGACACAAAGGCTTCAGCGGTTTTATTAACCAAAGAGGCGCTTGAGCTTTGTCCAACCAATGCGGTAGTTCTTGATAACCCTTATCTTGCCTTTGCTAAGGTTGCTGCTTTATTTGATCGCGCACCTAAAGCGCGTTCTGGCATTCACCCAAGTGCAACAATCGCAAGCTCTGCCAAAATTGCCGCAAATGCATCCATTGCCGCCAATGTTGTCATTGGTGAGCATGTCATCATTGCTGAAAATGCTATTATTGGTGCTAATTGCGTCATCTTAGATAACTCAAGCATTGGCACAAAGACTGAAATAAAACCAAATGTCACGATTTATCACGGTGTGCACATTGGTGAGTATTGCATTATTCATGCCAACACAGTGATTGGCTCAGATGGTTTTGGCAATGCCAAAGATGAAAAAGGCAACTGGGTTAAAATTCCGCAAATCGGTAGAGTGACTATTGGCAATCATGTTGAGATAGGTGCTTCTACCTCTATTGATCGAGGCGCGATTGATGACACTATTATTGCCGATGGGGTTAAGATCGATAATCAAGTGCAAATCGCACATAATGTTATTATTGGTGAAAATACCGCAATCGCAGGTTCAACAGGCATTGCCGGATCAGTCACTATTGGCAAAAACTGCTTACTTGGCGGTCAAGTCGGTGTTAGTGGTCACTTGGAAATCTGTGATAATGTATTATTAGCCGCAGCATCTAATGTCAGCAAGAGCATTACGGAGTCTGGATTTTACACTGCTGCATTTAATGCTCGTCCACATATGGAGTGGAAACGCACAAGTGCACGCATATTTCGGTTAGATAAACTCGAAACTCGTGTTAAAATGCTCGAGCAAAAATGCAAAGATTCTGAATAAACCAACGTAAGGCACATTACACATGCAGCTTAACATTCAACAAATTAAAGAAATTTTACCGCATCGTTACCCTTTTTTATTAATTGATAAAATCCTTGAAATTAACGTCGAAGAAGGCACGGCTATTGCTCAAAAAAACGTCACCGCCAATGAAGAGTTTTTCAACGGGCATTTCCCAAATCAACCGATTATGCCTGGCGTATTAATCGTTGAAGCCATGGCTCAAACCGTTGGTGTTTTAGGCGTTAAAGTAATGGGAAGCGACCATGACCCGTTAAATCACAAAAAACTTTTTGTGCTTGCAGGCATTGACAATGTAAGAATCAAGCGCCCTGTTGTGCCTGGTGATGTTCTTAAATTTCATGCGACCATAGGTAAAATAAAACGCGATGTATGTAAAAGCCAAGCGCAAGCCTACGTTGATGGCGAGCTTATTGCTAGCGCAGAATTTATTGCGGCTTATAAGGAAGTATAAACGTGATTGATAACAGAGCAGTTATTCATGCAACAGCAGAAATTGCTGACAATGTCACGATAGGACCCTATGCCATTATTGGTGAAAATACCAAAATCGGCGAAGGCTGTAATATTTCTGCTCATGCGGTTATTGGTAAAAATGCCATTATCGGCAAGAATAACCGTATATTCCAATTTGCCTCTGTCGGTGAAGAACCAATTGATCGC
Organism: Pseudomonadota bacterium; assembly: GCA_027621155.1. Taxonomy (GTDB): domain Bacteria; phylum Pseudomonadota; class Gammaproteobacteria; order Francisellales; family Francisellaceae; genus Caedibacter. The sequence continues at coordinate 1,898 of JAQCCA010000090.1, forward strand.
ACTTTCCATGGTGAATTTTCACAACTTATTTTGGGCGACAACAATATCATTCGTGAATGCGTGACAATTCATGGCGGCACTGCCAAAGAAGATGGCATTACGCGTGTTGGCAATAACAATCTGATTATGAACTATGTGCATATTGGACATGATTGCCATGTTGGCAACAATGTTACTCTTGTTAATAACGCAGCACTTGCTGGTCATGTGCATGTCGATGATTTTGCCACCATTGGCATTAACTCAGGGATTCACCAATTTTGTCGCATTGGTTCTTACGCTTTTATTGCGCATATGGCGCTAATCACACAGGATGTTCCACCTTATTTGATGGTGACGGCATCACCTACTACCTCGCCTTGCGGCATTAATGTCGAAGGCTTAAAAAGAGCAGGCTTCTCCTCGCAAGATATTCGCCAGATCCGAGAGGCTTATAAAGTCATTTATCGTCAAGGTTTGCGTTTAGTTGAAGCCATTGACAAACTTAAAGTCATGCAACAAGAAACACCAGCGATTGAGCGATTTGTTACATTGCTAGAAAGCTCAAAACGCGGGATTATTCGCTAATGCGTATTATGCTTGTTGCTGGCGAGCTCTCTGGTGATCAACTGGGCGCGGGCGTTGTGCGTTTACTAAAACAGCATTACCCTAGTGCTATTCTAGAGGGTATTGGCGGTCAGCAAATGATTGATGCCGGTCTTAAAAGCCTTTATCCCATTGAGACATTATCTGTCATGGGACTTTTTGAGGTATTAAAGCACCTTCCTGCTATTTTAAAGGTGCGTAAAGGCATTCTCAAACATTGCCAAGATAATCCACCGGATATCTATATTGGTATTGATGCACCTGACTTTAATCTACCGATTGAAGCTAAGCTTAAAACACGTGGCATCAAAACTGCGCACTATGTCAGCCCTTCCGTTTGGGCATGGCGCGAAGGGCGCATGAAAAAGATCAAACGTGCTACTGATGTCGTTTTTGCGATATTACCCTTTGAAGAGGCTTTTTATCAAAAACATAAGCACAAAGCAGTCTTTGTCGGACACCCTTTAGCCAATAAAGTGCCTATGAACGAGGATACAGTTGGCGCACGCAAGCAGCTTGATATTGATACAAACCCCAACAGGAAAGTTATCGCACTTTTACCTGGGAGTCGTACACAAGAAGTCATCCGCATCTTACCGGTTTTCTTACACAGCATTGCCCAGTTAAAACGTCAAGGTTATGAGTTTGATACCTTGCTGCCTGTAGCGAAAGAAAGTTTATATGGTGAGATTAATAAACATCAAGAACTGCTTGATAAGCTCAATATTCAGAAATTCAATGGTAATGCACATATGGTGCTACAAGCCTGTGACTTTGCCTTAGTTGCCTCAGGTACCGCGGCACTTGAAACGATGCTTTATAAAAAACCAATGGTTATTGGTTATCAAATGTCAACAATCACAGCAGCCATTGTTAAACATATGTTAAAAACAAAATTTGTTGGCTTGCCAAACATCCTTGCTGATAAAAAAATAGTACCAGAGCTTTTGCAAAAGAATTTCACAGCCAATCAAATTACTCATGCGTTACAGCGATTCTTTGACGATCAAGCGTATACTCAAGAGATTAAGGCAACGTTTCACAACCTACATCAGCTATTAATGCGTGATGCTGATCGCAAAGTCAGCGATGAAATTATAAATTTATTAGATTCTTAGCGCTTTTGTCTTTTTAATTAGGCATGCATTGATTAGAATAAGCCTTTATTGAAATACCATTATATAGATTATAAACATGACTCAAGTTCAATTGATTTTATTGCTCAGTATTATCATCGTGATTTTACTGTTGATTGATGCATTTCGCCGCAGCAAGCGTAAGAAATATAAGCGCGAGATGGCAGAGCTGCAAGCGATTCAAGAAAAAGAAAAAGCTGCCAAAAAAGCGCAAAAGGCAGAGAAAACAGCACATAAACAAACAGCTGATACCAAGCAATCACATAAAGATGCAACATCACATGACAAAAATGCCGTAGACGTTGCGCAAAAAATTGAGCTTGGCGCTGACATCAAAGTCGATCCATTAGCTGACACACCAATTAGTGAGCTAGAAGCAGCTCATGCGGATTACCCTCAATTAGAAAAAGGGATTGTCAGCTATTTTATTAGCGCACCGCGTGGTTACGTATTTAATGGTGAAGATCTAGATACTTTGTTTAAACACAGCGGTTTAAGCTTTAACGCTGAAGATCAAAGCTTTGAGCTGTTAACCCAAGACAAAGACGTACTCTTTAGCATCAAAGCTGACGCGCCAGTCAAAGGATTTGACCCTGAGAACTTCACGCAAAAAGATTACACACGCTTATTATGCCGTTGTGAAATCGCCGATCTTGTACAATTTTATGAGCCACAAGTGTGCTTTGATCACTTCACCAAAAGCATTGAGAAAATTAACATGCGCTTAGGTGGCACCCTACTTAACGAACACAAACGCCGCTTTACCAGCCATGATCAAAGTGCTTATACACAACACGTTAAGCAGTTTGAAGCTAAAAAATAAACTATCACCATATGGCTTTAAGCACTTTTTGGTGTCCAAGAATTTGCCAATACGTTTTTGATTTCATCCTGTTGATCTTGGCTTAACAAATCCTCACCAACACCACTTTCGACATTAAAACTTGCTAATGTTTGAATGATCACATCGATTTGTTTGTTGCTTAGTACAAATTGCTCAACCCCAATCTCATCAATTTGATGCGCTTCAGATTCAAACCAATCTTGAACCACAATCTCTCGCGGCTTGTTGCTATCCGCTAAATTCTTAATCATCAGGTTACTGACTTCACGATAAAAGCGTAAATCTGTGGTTTTAATACCATTGAGTTTCATAAAGTCACTACTGTTATCATTATCATAATTATCAATAACTGTTTTCTGTGTTTGTGCAAAATCAATTTCATAGCTATCTTGACCATTACCACCATGAAGATAATTTAGACCATCATTTGCAACCAAAATATCGTTATTATCACTACCTGATTGCACATTTTCTCTTTTAATCACTGTACCATCAGCAAATTCAAACCTACCAACTTTTGTACGGGTATAACCACTTGTCGCGTAAAAATTCTCTATTAGCACACGACCATTTACGTCATCATCAATTTGGATATTCAAGGTATTGCCTTGTTTGCTTAAGCTTAAATCCTCAAAGCTAATACCTGCACCAAAACGTAATACATCATTAAATCGATCGTATAGATAACTACCATTTCGACGAATTGTATCAACGCCACCACCCACCTCATAAACATAAGTCGCTGTTGTGTAATCATGATTAATGAGCAAGTCATTACCTTTACCTCCCATTAAGGTATTATGCTGCCAGTTTCCCTGTGATAATAAGGTGTCATCACCGCTACCTCCATACAGTTGATCACCACCATTACCCGTTAAAACATCATTACCTTCCTCACCATAAAGATAATCATTACCTCCTGCACCTTTCAAGTTATCATCACCCTGACCACCACGAAGATTCTCTGAAAAATCCGTACCAGATAACGTATTTGTTAATGCGTCACCGACAATATCTGGATTTAAGCGTGCATCCTCGCGCTTAATCACCGTACCATCAGCAAATTCAAATCCACCCACTTTGGTGCGGGTGTAACCACTTGTCGCATAAAAATTCTCTATGAGCACACGATTAGTTGCATCATCCCCAACCTGAATATTCAAGGTGTTACCCTGTTTACTTAAGCTTAAATCCCCAAAGCTAATACCTGCACCAAAACGCAATACATCATTAAATCGATCATATAGATAACTACCATTTCGACGAATTGTATCAACACCATCACCCACCTCATAAACATAAGTCGCTGTTGTGTAATCATGATTAATGAGCAAGTCATTACCTTTACCTCCCATTAAGGTATTATGCTGCCAGTTTCCCTGTGATATTAAAGTGTCATCACCTTCACCGCCATATAAATAGTCATCACCATTACCATAAAGTTTATCATCGCCTAACCCACCGTATAAATAATCACTGCCGCCGCCACCTTCTAAAGTATCATTACCAGCTAAACCATAAATGTTTTCATTACGGTGATTACCTATCAAATAATTATCAAGACTTTGCTCAGATTGAGATGCACTGACAAAATGATATGTTTTCTTCATAAACTTAAGTTCATCAAGTGCTGATAATTCAGCCAACATTTTGTTACTTGGTGCAGCTAACATGTCATTGGCAAGCTTTAACGCGTCAAAACCCAATTGTTGAAATTCTTGTTGTTGACGTTCAATAATCATTTCCAGTCTTGAAAAGCTCTTTTCAGGATTAGTCTCAGCCATCTCTAGAAAATAATTTTCAAGTCGTTGCCAATTATATTGAGCGACACCTGAGGCATCCTGTTCTATCGTTATATAAGGCAGCATTTGTGTTAACACTGCTTGATAGCGATTGGCTTGCTGATGTTCTTTCATATTCTCAACCATCAGCTGAAATGCTTCACTAATCGCCACACTTCTTTGCCCATTCACAAGCTGAAAAAAGCTTTGATCAACCATTGTTACACTGCCACCTTTACTGACATTTTGCCAGCCAAAGCTCACGTTACCCGTTTTGATCCCAACAGAATAATAACTTCCCTTATCGACAATACTATAATCTAACAATCGCCGCCCATTGACTCTCTCTAAATAAGCTGTTTGCTTGATTTTCTCGATAACACCTGTGCTTAGATTCGTTTGTATCTGAGTACCATCTTGCAAGGTTAAACCATCAAGCATACTCTCTGCAGACACAAAATCATCCCCTGCTTTCGTCCACAAATCAATATGTAAATTATGGTCATAGCTACCTCCCTTAACTAGAATTACCTTGGCGTCTCTTAACGCTTGACTTGCTTTTAAGGATTGGCGCATTGAATTAACCGCACCATACCCTGTCTCTGAAACAATAACACTGATACCGATTTCATTATCAGGTAAGCTTACTGTTATGTTGTTCATATCAAATTTATAAAAACTATTTTCACTAAAGTTTGCGGCAACGATTTGATGGCTTTGACCATTGTTATTTTGATAGCTTGATTCATATGCTAAGGTCGCACCTAGCGCCTCCTGATTCAGCGATTGTTTGTTGAGCGAAATGCTATTAATGCCCGCTTCTGTTAAGCTTTTGAGCTCGCTTTCTTTAGATAAACCATTTTGGTCAGCATCTTGCCATATCATGACACTTGTAAAAGCGATATCTTGCGCATCAAACACACCATCATGATTATCATCCAAATCTGATAGCGCATCAAAGCCATCTGTGGCATTTTGTCCATTTTGTTTTATGGTGTTCTCGCCAAATAACTCTAATCCATTATCAATTCTGCCATTACCATTGATATCACGCACTAATAATGCATCATCTTTGCCAACCCAACCAGTAGCGTAGTAGACATTATCACCCGTATGATCAAACATCACTTTTCTATTGGTATCAACTGTCTCAATTCCATCACCATCCAAATCTAAAACCAAAGGATCCTGACGCAAAGCCGGTGCGTTTAATGCGGTATTAAATAGCTGATTAATCAGATCATCCAACACAACATTGCCCACTTGATTAATGTCAACACCTTGAGCCAGTAAGGCCATTAATTGGCGTAATAGCTCACCTTGTGGTGAGTCATCATTAACATTCGTTCCCATGATGAGCATGTCATTGAAATTCGCATAATCGCCAACTACATCTTTAAAATCAGCCAGACGATTGCGCGCCTCACTTAACAAACCCTCATCAATGCCCGCATCTTCAAATGCTTTTTTATATAAAAAATCAAACTCCTCAGCAGTCCAAACCTTTTGATCTAGAATTTGCTGCACAACCATCTCAGCTTTAGCAATCAACGCAATATCGTCCCCATAATCCTTTAGCACGACATCAATATTCAGCTTATTTGGAATCAAATTGCCATTATCATCATAGCCTTGATATAAGTAATTATGGATTTTATGAATATCAAAAATGCCCTCAAGACCGCCACCTGGCAACATAATCGTTTGCCCAATATTATCCGATACCGGATCAACATAATTGAGTATTTTATCTTCGATAAGATCTTTATTTGCTTTGTATTTTTTCATAAAGCGCAATCTTCTCTGGGTCAGTTACTGCTACATGAACAATCTCATTATTAATCATATCAATCTCATAATACTGCCCCATCAATACTATTGGTTGTGTCTTTTAACTGAAAATTATCCAATATTTTATTAAATGTATCCGGTTGGCTATTTATCTTATCTTTAAGCTCCTGCGGAATGCCTTGGCGAAAATTACCATCCTGATCATAAATATAATTTCTTAATGTTTTTTCACCTTCTGTTACTTCTTGATTATCAAAGATATACTGATTGGTTTTTTCCTTTTTGGTGTATACCAAGTAGGATAAAAATGCCGCTTGCTGTGAATTGATTTGCTTATTCATAAGTCTTCTCCCGTGATTGTAGTTTAATGATCTGTTGATAAAGCGGGGTATTCACTAAAAATTGCGCCTGTTCTGAGCTATAGCGCCTTGAAATTGCCCAAGAGTCTACAATATCTCCAAAAATATCAGCTTTAACAGGGTGTGTTGGGATCAATTTAATATATTTGGCAATATCTAAAGGACTTTTGATTTTTGTATCTAGTTCAGTATATTTTGAATCTCCTCTTTCTGCGCTATTACATCCATCTGTGCTAGGACTGTTTTTGCAATCTGCTATAAATAACAATCCCCAGGTGTGCTGTATTGCATAGCTGTTTTTATAATACATCAATTGCCGCCATTCAAACGGAATTTCAATCTTAGTGCTATCTATTGGCTCGGGTAAATCGACCAAATTAACTTTTAGATAAGTCGTCTGAGTATTATTAATATTTTGATAAATCTCAAAGATGCTCGTCATAAATTCCAATAACTTCTCAGGCGTCTTCTGTATATCGATATACCCACTTAACCCATCAGAATAAATATTAAAAATCATTTGTAACTGCCCAGCAGCTTGTTAATTGAACTGTGGGATTTTGCCATTAAAGACACCTGCAATGGTA
>JAQCCA010000091.1 GCA_027621155.1 Pseudomonadota bacterium
TCAGGGAATCGCTTTAATGCCTCTGTAGCTGCTTTTAAGAAGAATGACATAAAGCCAAGCTTCGCATCATGTGTCTTTTGGAAAAGATCTTTATATTGTTTTCTTAAATCCATCACAGGCTTCATATCAACTTCGTTAAACGTTGTCAAAATCGCATTGGTATGCTGTACTTCAACCAAACGTTTCGCAATCGTTTGACGCAAACGAGTCATGCGCACACGCTTCTCAGGACGATCACCTTCAAAGCTCATCGCATCAGCCGCTTGCGCTACTGGTGATTGTTTTGCCGCTTGTGCAGATATAGGCGCACTAACCACATCTTGCTTGGTAATGCGACCATTTTTACCCGTGCCTTGTAAGTTATTCACATCAACGTCATTGGCTTTAACCGCGCGACGCACCGCAGGCGATAAATGATCTTGTAATTGAGCTTCTTTTACATCTGCTGCCACTGGCGCAACTACTGCTGAATTACTCACGCCACCCGTACCAATCTTAGCAACTGCTTCAGCGCTTAATACCGTGTCACCTTCATTTTTAAGTTTTTCAGTCAATACACCACTTTGTGCTGCTGGCACTTCCATCATCACTTTATCAGTTTCGATCTCAACTAAGGTTTCACCTTCTTCAACCTGATCACCAACATTTTTATGCCATGTTGCTACCGTACCTTCGGCAATTGACTCAGGGAAAGTTGGCGCATTAACCGTAACAGCTTCGCCAGTTGATGAAGCCGCAGGAGTTGCTAATTGCTCTGCTTCAGCTGGCTGCTCAGCAGTCGAGGCATCACTTGCAACACCGGCCGTAATTGAGCCAATCGTCTCTTGAGAAAGCACGGTATCACCTTCGTGCTTAGTGATCTCACCCATCGTACCAGCTGTCATTGCGGGGACTTCCATTACCACTTTATCTGTTTCAATCTCTGCTAACACATCGCCTTCTTCAACACGATCACCTGGCTTTTTATGCCATGTTGCAATTGTACCTTCTGCGATTGATTCTGGAAAAACAGGAACTTTTACCTCTGTCATGGTTCACCCTTAACTTTTTTATTTTACTTATTTTATCAACATTATTTAATTTACTATCTTTAGAAGCGGAGCTATTTATCTAACTTCAATGCTTTAGCAACCAGCTCACTCTGTTGTGCATGGAATAATGACGGATAACCTACCGCAGGTGCCGCCGCTGCTTTTCTGCCAACATAAGATAAACTTTGGTCTTTACGCAATACTTTACGCAATTCGTGCTGAATCATCCACCAAGCCCCTTGGTTTTCAGGCTCTTCCTGTACCCATACGATATCATTAACCGCTTCATAAGGTGCTAACACTTTATCAAGATCCGCTTGCGGGAATGGATAAAGCTGCTCAACACGCACAATCGCAATATCTTTGACTTCTTTCTCACTACGCTCAGCAAGCAAATCATAATAGACCTTACCTGAGCATAAAATCACGCGTGATACCGATTGCGGCTTAATATCTTCAACTTCAGCAATGACGTTATAAAATTGCCCATCTGCTAATTCATCGAGTGTTGAGTGCACCATTGGATGACGCAACAGGCTCTTAGGTGACATGACAATCAATGGCTTGCGATATGGGCGCAACATCTGACGACGTAACATATGATACATCTGGGCTGGCGTCGTTGGCACGCAAATCTGCATATTATCATGCGCGCATAGTTGTAAGAAACGCTCTAATCTTGCCGATGAATGCTCAGCTCCTTGCCCTTCTTGACCATGCGGTAAAAGCATCACCAGACCTGATAAAATACCCCATTTCTCTTCTGCAGCTGCAATAAACTGATCAATGACGACTTGTGCGGTATTGGCAAAATCACCAAACTGCGCTTCCCATAAGGTCAATGTTTTAGGTGCCGAACAGCTATAACCATAATCAAAACCAAGTACGGCATACTCTGATAGTACCGAGTCAATGATATGACATTGCGCCTTGTCATTAATATGTTGTAATGGCGTATAATCTGGCAATTCTGTTTTACTGTAATCATAGTTATGTAACACTGCATGGCGATGTGAGAACGTACCACGACCACAGTCTTCACCTGATAAGCGTATGTTATAGCCATCTGCTAATAGTGTGGCATAGGCTAAATTCTCAGCAAAGCCCCAGTTTCCAGGGATTTCACCCGCTGCCATTTTAATGCGATCATCAATCGCCTTTTTAACTTGGGGTTGCAACGTCAAATCAGCCGGTAAATCATTTAAGCTTTGAGCTAATTTCAGCAATTTTGCTTTATCAATACGTGTATCGACTGCTTGATCCCATTTTTGATTAACATACGGGCGCCAATCAGCGACACACTTACTATGACGATCATGCTTGCTTGTAATAATGTCAGCAACTACTTCGCCTTTTTGTAAACGATCACGATATGCCTTTGCCATTTGATCAGCTTGCGCTTTTGACACAATGCCTTCACTCTCAAGTTTATCAGCATAAATGGAGCGCGTTGTTGGTAATTTCTTGATAATGCTATACATCAATGGTTGTGTGCCTGAAGGCTCATCCGCTTCATTATGTCCATGACGACGATAGCACACCAAATCAATGACGATATCTTTACCAAACATCATGCGATAATCCATCGCAAGACCCGCAACACGTAGTACCGCTTCAGGATCATCACCATTGACATGTAAAACAGGTGCCTCAACCACTTTAGCGATATCAGTACAATATAAGCTACTTCTATTATCTTGTATCTTATCCGTCGTGAACCCGACTTGGTTATTAATCACGATATGAATCGTACCACCGGTACCATAGTATCTGGTTTGTGATAAAGCAAATGTCTCCATCACCACACCTTGACCGCAAAATGCAGAATCGCCATGGATTAAAATTGGCACAACCTTACCATGCGGATTATCATCCGCAAAACATTCTTGTTTGGCTCTAACTGCACCTTCAACAACTGGATCAACGGTCTCTAAATGTGATGGGTTAAATGCCAGTGCTAGACGCACTTCCTCTTTCGGGGTCTTATGCCAAGATGCAAAGCCCATGTGGTATTTGACATCGCCTGATAAGAACTTCTTATCCTGTGAGCCTTCAAATTCTTTAAATAAATTCTCAGGTGATTTACCCATGATATTGACAAGCACATTTAAACGTCCGCGATGCGCCATACCAAGACCAATCTCTTCAACGGCAACCTCACCCGCTTTATTAATCATCTCATTAAGGGCTGGAATCATGGATTCGCCACCCTCGAGTGAGAAGCGTTTTTGACCGACGTATTTCATGCCAAGATATTTTTCTAAACCTTCAGCTGCTGTTAAACGATCTAGCAACCATGTTTTGCGCTCAGCCGATAAATTAGGAATTTGTTTTTCAATACGTTGTCTAAACCATAGCTTTTCTGCCATATTATTTAAGTGCATAAACTCATAGCCGATGCTACCGATATAAACATGCTGTAATTTAGCAATGATCTCTTTGAGTGGTAACGCTTGATAATCAGAGAAAACACCAACATTAAATTGTTCATTTAAGTTCGTGTCATTAAGCCCATGAAAATCAAGCTCAAGCTCAGGTGTTTCTTCAGGCTTTTTGATATTCAGAGGGTCTAAATGCGAAACCTTGTGACCAATGCTGCGATACAAGTAAACAAGATCCATCACCGCTGAGACTTTATCACCACCATCAGGGTAATTCCCTGTATCAACAACCATCCCCTGAGGCGTTGACACTGCAAAGCGAAATGGATTTTTACTTAAAGCGACAAAGTCCTCACGCACTTGTGCATGCGAGACTTCATGTTTATTGTCACGAATCGCGTCAAAATACTGGCGCCAACTACTATCTACCGAATTAGGGTCTTGTAAATAATCCTCATAAATAGCATCCAAGTATGCGCTACTACTACCAGATAGTTGCGAAGACTGCCACCATGAAGACATTGATTCTTGGGTTTCACTCATAGTTTCTACTCTTTTACTTTGTTTTTACTTTTTACTTTTCAATTTTTTGCTAGTTCAAACAAAAAAGCACTGGATCTCCAGCGCTTGATTTTCTTAACTACACGTTATTTTTCAACATCATCGATCTGAGTTTACCGATCGCTTTGGTTGGGTTAAGTCCTTTTGGACAAACGCTGACACAATTCATGATTGTGCGACATCTAAAGACACTAAACGGATCTTGCAATGCATCCAGACGCTCTTGTGTTGCGCCATCGCGTGAATCAATCACAAAACGGTAAGCCTGCAACAAACCAGATGGACCAATGAACTTATCTGGATTCCACCAGAATGATGGACATGACGTCGTACAACATGCACATAAGATGCACTCGTACAGACCATCAAGCTTCGCACGATCTTCTGGCGATTGTAGACGCTCTTTGACTGGCATATCACCCTCAGCAGGGATCAAATACGGCTTTACTTTCTCATAGTTTTTGTAAAACTGGTTCATATCAACCACCAGATCACGAATCACTGGCAAGCCTGGTAAAGGTTGCAGCTTAATCGGTTGTGATACTTCACCAATAGAGGTAATACACGCTAAACGGTTTTTGCCATTGATATTCATACCATCTGAACCACAAACGCCCTCACGACATGAGCGACGCACAGCCAATGTTGGATCTTGTTGCTTAATGAGCTCAATCGCTGTTAGCACTTTTGTGCCCTCATTTTCAACCGTCACCGTATAGTCTTTATAGTAAGGCTTATTATCGACTTCAGGATTATAGCGATAAACTTTAAATTTAACTTCCACCGTTATCTCCTTAGTAGCTTCTTACTTTTGGTTGGAATGGTTCTAATTTTAATGGTTTCATATTCACATCACGCGTTGATGGACGATCTCCCTCTAGGAAATAAAGCGTATGCTTCAACCAATTCTCATCATCACGCTCAGGATAATCTTCACGTGAATGCGCACCACGCGACTCTTTACGCGTCAATGCAAGAACAGCAGTTGCCATCGCAGTTTCCATGAGATTGTCAAGCTCAAGCGCTTCGATTCTTGCGGTATTAAATACGTGTGAGTGATCTGCTAACGATGCTTTTTGCACGCGCTCACGCAATGATTTCAAACGTTCTAAACCATCTTGCATTTGATGTTCTGTTCTAAATACTGAGAAATCAACCTGCATTGCCTTTTGCAGCTCAGCACGTAACTCAGCAACACCTTCTCCACCTTTGTTATTTTCCCAGCGATTATAACGCACCATCGCTTGATCTAATGCCTCATCGGTTACATCACGTTGTTGCATACCTGCACGCAATGCATCCTCAGCATGCATACCTGCCGCACGCCCAAATACTACTAAATCCAGTAGTGAGTTAGAACCTAAACGATTCGCGCCATGCACTGAAACGCTAGCACACTCACCAACTGCATATAAGCCATCGATAATTACATCTTCGCCACTGGCATTTTGTGTTAATGCTTGACCGTGTTTATTAGTAGGAATACCACCCATCATATAATGACAAGTAGGCACCACAGGGATTGGCGCTTTTAATGGATCAACACCTGCAAAGGTCATTGCCAATTCACGGATACCCGGTAGACGCTCTTTAATCACGCTTTCATCTAAATGCGTTAAATCTAAGTGCACACAATCAACGCCAGCAAATTTAAGTCCTCTACCTTCATTGATCTCTTGTTGTGATGCACGTGATACCACGTCACGCGATGCCAAATCTTTGGCATTTGGCGCATAACGCTCCATAAAGCGCTCACCATTTTTATTACGTAGAATTCCACCTTCACCACGGCAACCCTCGGTTACTAACACGCCAGCGCCTGCGATACCTGTTGGGTGGAATTGCCAGAATTCCATGTCTTGTAATGGAATGCCAGCTCTTAACGCCATACCGACGCCATCACCGGTATTAATATGCGCATTGGTGCTTGATTCGTAAATGCGTCCCGCGCCACCTGTGGCTAGGATCGTCACTTTTGACTGGAAGAACACGATTTCACCGGTTTCCATATTCATTGCCAACACACCAGCAATTGCGTGCTCTGAAGACTTCACTAAATCAAGCGCATACCACTCGTTAAAGAATTTAGTTTCATACTTTAAATTGCCTTGATAAAGCGTGTGCAATAACGCATGCCCTGTTCTGTCAGAGGCTGCACATGTTCTTTTGGCAATATTGCCCACATCATAATTGCGTGACATTCCACCAAAAGCACGTTGGTAAATTTTGCCGTTTTCTAGACGTGAGAACGGCATACCCATATGCTCAAGCTCAATAATTGCTTGTGGCGCAGTCTCACACATAAACTCAATTGCTTCCTGATCACCAATATAATCAGAACCTTTAACCGTATCATAGGTATGCCATTTCCAATCATCTGATGGTAAACCATCATCATATTCAACATTCCCTAATGCCGCGGCAATTCCGCCTTGCGCGGATACCGTATGCGAGCGCGTTGGAAACACTTTTGAAATCGCTGCGGTTTTAAACCCAGATTGAGCTAATTGAAATGCTGCCTGCATTCCAGCGCCACCGGCACCAACAACGATTGCATCAAATTGTTGTACTGCAATTTTCATTATCAATACCCCTTAAAACAAAATACAAATAAGCCAAATAAAACACGCAAGATAACCAACAATTGCAGCTACTTGCAAGAATCCGCGAATGCATGCGCACGTCACATAATCAGTGAAAATCGTCCACATACCAATCCACGCATGCGCCATTAATGACAAAAACGCTAAAATCGTAAATATTTTTACCCACGTGTTTTGGAAAATCGCAAGCCATGTATGATATGAGCCATCACCGGATAGTGTTAAGACAACAATCACGACAAAGATTGCATATAACATAATAATAATTGCGGTAACACGTTGCAAAAACCAGTCTTTCAGACCTGAACGTGTGCATGAAGTTACATTACCCATAACCAAAGCCCCCAGAAAATTGTTACTAATACACCTAGCACTAAAACAGCGATTGAAGAAGCTTTAGCAGTACACATTTCTTCACCAAATCCTAAATCCATAATCAAGTGGCGAATGCCCGCGATCACATGATATGACACCGCTGATATAAAGATCCAAGCAACGATACTCCATGGTGAATGAATCAACAGATCCTGTACATAATAAAAGTTACCACCACAGCGCATTGACAAACTAAAACCCCATATTAAAAACGGCAATAACACAACCATTAACACACCGGTGATCCGGTGAATAATCGAGCTTATTGCCGTAATAGGGAACGAATAGGACTTTATTGAGCCAAGCCCTATATTTCGTGGTCCTTGATGTTTCATTGCTTTCTCCTGCTTATCAAGAAAATTAACGTGTTAAACACAAAATCTTGCGTATTCTAGCACAAATAAATTGAAGTGCTACCGTGAAGAAGCAAGCAATCAGAATTAATCTAAGCCTGACAAAAACAAGGTTTAAATGTAAGCATTGAAGTGTTTTTTAAGATCAAATTATTTAATATATTTCAACTTGGTAGAATTCAGAAGGTTTACCATCATTGTCACTTACTAAGAAAACACTAGCTCCTTTTGCAGATTTCTCGCTAAAGATAATTGATTCTATTTTTGTTTGAATAACGCCATGCTCATCAAATAAGAGTTGGCTATAGTTTGTTAAATCAACATTATTCTTTAGCTTATCCAGCGCGATTTTTCCAATAAAACTACCTAAAACCAATCCATCATGATAAGCATCATCTGTTAACTCAATGGATGTAGTGAATAAAAGTGAGTTATCATTTGCATCATAATCCAAACCTGAAAAAGTAGAAGCGTAGCGTCCTATTTGTGGCATGTTAGGTGTAACAACCTGAATTTCAGGCTGCTTGTTACTTGGCTTTGTCGCATTTAATAACTGCCAAAACACATCTTTTGACAATACAAAAATAATGTCCTTATGGGCATTACCGCGGTTTGCGATATATACCTTATCTTGTGTTATCGCAAAACCCTCAATATTAATCTTGGCATCTTTAGCCAAATTCACGCGCATCTTTAATGCCTGATATAAAGGCTGCAAATCAACTGTTTTAACCTGCTGATTTTTTAAATTATAAATATAACCAAGATGGCGATTCTTTTTTGAACCAGAACCTAAAGCAATCAAAAGCAGCTCATCATTAAAGTTGCCAATTGCCATTGATTCAAGGTCTTTTTTCTGTGATTTTTTAATAGGTGTGTTAAGCTTAGACTGCTCTTTTTCAAGTGGTATTAGTTGTAAAACTTTAAACTCGCTATTAACAACTGCCATACTCATACTATCATCACTAATGACATAGTATTTATCACCCCATTTTTCTATTCCTGATGCAGCACTTATTGTCTGATTGAGCTCCCCATGGTGCTTGATATCAACATTAATATCCGCCCATGAATAGCTAAACAAACAACTCAATAAACCAATTGCCAACAAACGATATCTCATATTACCTCTTTTTTCACTGATGACCTCGTTATTCCCATGTTTAGTTGCGGCGAAGCCGCTTAGGGTGCTCCTTTTGGAATAAGAATTAGCCTACTCACTGTATATCATTTTATTTAAGCATTTTTTACATGATTCTACTTTTATATTGAATTAAATCTAGCTATTTTTCAACAATAGGGTTACTCTTGAATTGACTACAGAATTCCAAAAAATAGATATAGTCAAATAAGTAGCAAATTCTGACTTAATGAATGAGCGCTTACCTTCGAAACTCTACTGGAGTTACTCTAATGAATGAATCTAAGAATGATCATAAATCTAATTTTGCTAAATTTAATGGTAATGCTGAAAAACTGAAACCTCAAACTGAAAAACCTGACGAAAACGATAAGATCCCTAAACCGGATGTTGAAAAACCTAAAAACGATAATAATAAACCAAAATAAG
>JAQCCA010000092.1 GCA_027621155.1 Pseudomonadota bacterium
TCAAGAGATGGTTTGCCTAGTACGTAGCCCACGACTTTATTGCGATCCCCTGGGTGATCAATGCCGATGCGTAAGCGATGGTAATCGCGTGTACCAATGGATGTATCAATATCTCTTAAACCATTGTGCCCGCCGTGCCCTCCACCTTTTTTAAGACGGATCTGCCCGCAAGGTAGGTCAAGCTCATCATGTGCTACCAATATCTCATCGGGCATGATTTTATAAAATTGAGCTAATTTAGACACGGCTAAACCACTTTTATTCATAAAGGTATGGGGGTATAAAAGCCAAAGCTTATGAGCGCCAATTTGTGTTTGTGCTGTAGCGCCATGAAATTTACTATCACTTGTTAGTGTTAAGTTTAACTTATCGGCAGCTGCCTCTAAAAACCATTGACCAGCGTTGTGACGCGTGCCTTCATATTGGCTGCCAATATTGCCAAGACCAACGATGAGTTTAATCTGTGTCATGTTTACAATGCCTTTAACTGACGTCATCGTTTAAGATGAGTGCATAAGTATCTCAATTTTAATGCCGCTGATTATACTCGTTATGGATACTGCTCTCAAACCATTTTACAGACTCTCTGTCGCTGACTTTATTGGCTAAAAGAATAGCCTATGCCAGATAACATTGATTTCATTTGCTTGTTTTTGGCAGCTATTAAGTGGCACAATACCTGATTGTTTATCAAGATAGCGCTTAAATCCTAAATCGCGAAAATAACAGTAATGCTCAATTAATGTATTAGCGGTTTCAATGTTGATTAAACGCGCACTTTCCATGGTCTGGATAATGCGGATACTATCGCTGTAATAGCAGACAAAAGGCACTTCATGACTATAAGAAAGTGCAAAAAACTGAGCGATAAATTCAATGTCAACCATGCCACCAATGCTTTGTTTAAGGTCAAATTCTTGAGCATTAACTTTGAGTAGATGCTCACGCATTTTGTGACGCATATCAATAATATCTTTTTTCAGTTGCTCTAGATCACGTTTTTGATATATTACGTTGGATCTAAGCGCATTGAATTTATGTGTTAAATCGTCAGATGCGTAAATCATACGTGCGCGCGTTAAAGCCTGATGTTCCCATGTCCATGCCGAGGTTTTTAAGTATTGGCAGTAAGATTCAAAACTTGGCACAATAAAACCATTATCACCTTGAGGGCGCAGTCGTAAATCAATCTCATATAAGGTGCCGTGATAGGTTTTAATTTGCATGAAATGGACAAATTTCTGCACCGCGCGCACAAATAAGCGCGGTGATAGCTCAGTGCTCATACGATCATGAACAAAAACCAAATCTAAGTCAGAGGCAACACTAAGTTCAAGTCCACCGAGTTTGCCATAAGCGATAACACCCAAAGATTGTTTATATAAGGTTTGTAAATTTTCAGTGATATCACTATATTGAAACACTTCGCGCCACGCGCCATCAAGCACGGCTTCAATGATTACAGTGGCTAGGTGGCTGAAAAGATCACTAGATTCCATCAATGAAATATGTCCACGCGATTCACTGACAATAGTATTAAATACTTGCTCTAAGCGAAAGCGTCGTAAACTCTCTAAGAAGGCTTCGATATCTTGAATGTCGATTGCTTGTAAATATATACGTAAGTTATTGCGTAAATAATCAATATCTAAGTAAACATCATCATGCGTCTTATAAATCAATGCGCGCTCCAACAAAAAAGGGTGTTCAGTTAGCATTTCAATAATGCGCTGTCCTTTGTTGAGAAGTTCTAAGAAATCTAAATGACGTGCTTGATGCTCTAATATCAGAAACAAGTAAGTTTGGCGTTTACTTAAGTTATTAAGAAGTACCAATATATGCTTAATAAGGTGGGGGTAGGTGTGTAAGCATAGCTGTAATAAGTGCTTGATGGCTGGCAGCACATCTTCAGATATTTGGCTTTGATATTGCAAAAAGAACTGATCTATTTCAATTTGCTTAGCGTTATCCTTATTAATTTTCGCTGTTGTATCAGTCGCTTTTTCAAGATTGGCGATAGGTATGGCGGCAGTGTTATTTGAAGCTAATGTATTAAAGCGTGTTAATTCATCAAATAATAAGCTGACATTTGCACGTGTTGATTCTATTTTGTGAGTTAATGTTTGCCAAGAATCATAACCAACTAAGCTTGCAACATTTTTTTGTGTAAACTCTGTATCCGGCAATTGGTGTGTTTGTTGGTCGTCAAACATTTGTAGCGCATTTTCGACATCGCGCAAAAATACATAGTGTGCGTATAATTCAGTTGTTTGAGCCTCTGGCAAAATATCTGCTTTTTGCAAAGCATCTAGCGCTGTTACCAACTGATTGGTTTGCAAGGTAATATTTTGACCACCATAAACAAGCTGATAACATTGACAGATAAACTCAATCTCACGAATGCCACCACGTCCTAGTTTGATATTGTTTTTTAGCGTACTAGATTTCATTTCAGTAACTATCTTGTGCTTCATATCACGAATGGCATTCAGCATGCGATAATCGTGATAGTGGCGATACACAAATTGATGAATATTATGCTTTAGGTCATGCATAAAGCGGGTGTTTGGGTGTAAAACATCTGCTTTGATATAAGCATAGCGCTCCCAATCACGTGCATGATGGATCAGGTAATGTTTAAAGCTTTCAAACTCAGTAACTAAGGGTGCGCCATCACCAAAGGGGCGTAAACGCATATCAATGCGATAAACAAAGCCATCAATCGTGACATCATTAAGTAATGCAATCAAACGTTGTCCAAGCTCAGTATAAAAACGCATGGGACTATATTCGCTGCCAGATTGTCTTAATAGTAGCAAGTTGCTTGTTTGAATAAACACAAGGTCAATATCAGAGGAGAAATTAAGCTCATCACCACCTAACTTCCCCATGGTGATAATTGCCAAACTATCAGGAGTTTGGCTAAGTTTGCGCTCTATGGTGATTTGTTGTCGTAAATATTGCTCAGTTTGACTCAGAATTTCTTTGGCAGTCAATGAAATAATTTTGGCAATTTGTGTAAATTGGATGTATTGATGCTGTTGTTGGAAAACAACTTTAGCATGTACGCGTTGACGCAAAAGGCGTAAAGCTTTGGCCAATGATTCATTTGTCTCATTTATATCATTTATCTCACATGCTGAAAATAAGGCAGTAATTTCATGGGTAATATCTTCTAAAGTGTCAACTTCAAGCCAATTAATATTAATAAAATACTTAGGGTTTTGGGTAAGGAAGCGTGCAAAAAAAGTGCTGCTATTAAAGGTGATAAAGAGTTTGCTTAAAAGATCAGATTGAAGATCATATAAATGAAACTGATCACAAAATTGTTGTTGGTTCATCAAAAATAGAAACTTTACCGATTGATGATGTTAAGTTTATATTAGTATGAAAAAGTTTAATAGAATTTCTGCTGTTAACTACGTTTCCTTTGGTATAGGTAAACAATAAGTGCCATTAGCAGAAACAATAAAGATAATAATGTAACAGGTAATAACCCATAGACCATCCACGGTGTTTGTCCTTCCATACCATAGACCTTACCTTTTAATACGGCTTGTTCATTGCGTGGAAGACTCGCGATGGTTTGACCTTCAGGATTAATAATCGAAGTGACACCATTATTGGTTGCTTGAATGACATAGCGTCCAGTCTCGATCGCACGCATTTGTGAGATTTCCTCGTGCTGCCAAGGGGCTAGAGAGTCACCAAACCACGCATCATCGCTGATAACGGCAATAAGATCGGCATTTTGTAGTTGCGCGCGTACCTCTGATGGATATGCAATTTGATAGCAGATAAATAAAGCAACATTTAAACCGTTCATTTTAAGCAAAGGTTGCACCTCATTACCTTTGGTAAAGCTTGACATAGGGATATTAAAATACGCCATAAAGGGTTCAAGAAAATAAGCAAAAGGGTAGTACTCACCAAATGGCACTAAGTGATGTTTGTAATAGTGACCAGAGCCTAAGCCATAGACAAAGGCAGAGTTGAAGTATTGTTCTTTAGCATTTAATGCGACGGTGCCCACCAAAATGGCACTGTGCTGTGTGTCACCTAAGTCATCTACTTGACGTAAAAAAGGCTCGATAAATGTTTTGAAAGTTGGAATAGAATTCTCAGGCCAAAAAACCAGATTGGCTGGATTATCTCTGGTGGTGGTATAGTAATAATTGATAATTGTTTGCAGCATGCTAGGATCCCATTTTTGATCCTGAATAAAGTTACCTTGGAGGATACTGACACTTTTTTCAATGCCGTCACTTTTCGTCCACTTGATTTGCTGCAAAGACCAAGCAATAACTAAAGTGACAATAATGCTGATAATCATTGAGATCACAATTTTTGGTTGACGGATATGATTGATCATTTCACTTATGCATATTGAGATAAAGCATATGATAAAACCCACCAGAAAAACGCTGCCAATCGGGGCAAAACTTGCTAAGAGGCTATGGGTTTGTGAATAGCCAAGTAACACCCATGGAAAGCCGGTAAAAAGGTGCGTGCGTAAGAGCTCTAGTATCAACCATACAACAGGTAATAACAGAACTCTGTAAATGAAGTGACGGTTTTTAAGCTTGGCATAAGCATAACCAAATGCTAAAAAGAATAGACTTAAGAATAAGATAAAAACAATGGTCAGTGTGACACCTAAAAACACTGATTGACTAAAGGCATGGATGCTCACATAAATCCATGAGATGCTTGAGCCAAAAAAACCAATGCCATAACAATATCCAAGCCAAAGGCTTCGACGTATGCGCTGTTGCCTTTGCAGAATCTGCATAAAAAGTATAAGCGAAATAAAGGCAAAAATACTAAAGCCAATCGGTGAAAATGATAGGGTTAAAAGTGCACCAGCAATGAGCGCTAAAAGTGTATTTACAATGAAAGGCATATTATAACGGTGAGTTTAGTCTTGATTGATAATCACATGCAGCGTAAGCACGCGACGCTTGTCAGCTGCCGTTACTTTAAAGGTAAACTGCCCAATGCTTACTTCTTCGCCCACCTCAGGCAAGTGCTCTAATTTATTGATAATAAGCCCACCGATGGTGTCAAATTCACTATCATCAATATTGGCATCGAAGAAGTCATTGAAGTCCTCGATTTCAGTCAATGCATCAATACTAAACTCGTTTTCGTTGATTTTTAGAATCTGTGTTGCTTCTTGATCAAACTCATCTTCAATATCACCAACGATTTCCTCTAGAATATCTTCAATCGTAACAAGTCCTGAGATGACACCATATTCATCAACAACAATAGCAAGATGATTGTGACTGGTTTTAAAGTCACGTAATAGTGCGTCAAGTTTTTTACTTTCAGGTACAAAAATCGCACTGCGCAATATTGGTTTTAAATGATCAACACAAAGATCTTTGTGCTCAAGTACTACCTTGAGTAGATCTTTGGTGTGAAGTATTCCAAGAATGTCATCACGATTTTCCGAGAATACGGGCAAACGTGTATGACTGGAATTAACAATGGTTTGAATAATTTCCTTGCTGGTCATGCCCGCATGGATCGTTGCCATTTGCGTGCGTGGAATCATGATATCACCAACGGATGATGAGGCGACATTTAATACCCCTTTGATCATGTCACGCGACTCGCTATCGATCGTACCTTTTTTGACAGCAAGATTAACAAGACCTAAAAAGTCAGAAGGGCTGTGTGGCATTAAGATGGTTGCGGCTATTTTTTCAAGCCAGGTTTGAGAATGTTCAGCGTTATCGTTTTTCGTCTGTTTTTCGTCCATTGTTTACTATTTCTCAACATAAGGGTTATCAATACCAAGCTCTGCCAATAAAGCGATTTCTATGCTCTCCATCTCAAGGGCATCCTCTTCATCGATATGGTCATAGCCAACTAAATGCAGTATGCCATGGATTAGAATGTGGCACCAGTGAGCATCGAGCAATTTATGCTGCTCTTTTGCTTCTTTTTGCAAAACTTGAGGACAGATTATTAAATCCCCTAGAAAATACTCAGTTTCATTGTCTTTGGGTAGTCCAGGAGGTGCCTCAAAGGGGAAAGAGAGGATGTTAGTTGGTTTATCTTTGGTGCGATAATTATTATTGTAATGTTGCATTTCTTGAATATTGACAACTTCAATACTGATAATCGCCTGAACTTTGTTAAGGAATTTTAAAGTGTGCTCTACCCAAGTATTGAGTTTATCTTCAGCAGGAAGATAAAGCGCATTAGGATTGTTAATATCAATTTCAAGCATTGTCATTAATAATCCTGACTATGATGTTGCTCATAGACATCATAAGCAGCAACAACACGTTGAACGATGGGGTGGCGTACGACATCAATCGTTTCAAAGAATGTCATGCTGATTCCTTCAACACCGGCAAGCACTTCAATGGCATGGCGAAGTCCAGGAGTAACACCTTTGGGTAAGTCAACCTGAGTAATATCACCGGTGACAATTGCTGTTGAATTAAAGCCAATACGCGTTAAGAACATTTTCATCTGTTCTTTGGTCGTGTTTTGACTTTCATCAAGAATAATAAATGAATCATTAATTGTGCGTCCACGCATATAGGCTAAGGGTGCAATCTCAATGATTTGTTTCTCAATTAACTTGCCAACACGCTCAACACCCATAAGATCATATAATGCGTCGTACATTGGACGTAAATAAGGGTCAACTTTCTGCGCTAAGTCACCGGGTAAGAAGCCTAATTTTTCACCTGCTTCAACCGCAGGGCGCACAAGTACTAAGCGTTTAACAAGACCTTTTTCAAAAGCAGCAACAGCACATGCCATTGCCAGATAAGTCTTACCAGTTCCCGCGGGACCTATGCCAAAGTTAATATCATTTTCTTGGATGCGCTTTAAATAACGTTCTTGATTAACCGTGCGCGGATTAATAGGGCGTGAACCAATCATCACTTGAAATTCAGGAATAAATTTTTCTTTTTTATCCGCTTGTTCTCTTTTGGCAAGTGCATTAAGCGCGATATTGAGCTCTTTGTTATTAAGTTCAAACTGGACATCATTGACAAGTTTTTCGTAAAGCTCTTCTAGAAATTCTCGCGCATCTGTAATTGCGGTCTTAGGGCCCACGATGCGGAAATTATTGCCGCGTTGAATGATTTCAACGGCTAAATATTTTTCGATTAAATGTAAATTTTCATTTAAATTGCCACAAAGTTTAGCAAGCATTTGTGCGCTATCTGGTTCAAGATAAAATTGTATTGATTTCATGAAGCTAAATAATTTCTCCGCGTAGTGAATGTGGTAAAGCTTCAACGATTTTAACATCAATTAATTGACCAATTAAACTAGAATCACCAGCAAAATTAACGATGCGATTATTTTCTGTGCGTCCTGCAAGCACTTTATCATTCTTTTTGGAAATTCCTTCCACCAAAATGCGTTGTGTTGAACCAACCATTTGGCGACTAATGATCATCGCATTATGATTAAGCTGATCTTGCAAACGCTTTAAACGCTCTTTTTTAACTTCAACAGGCGTGTCATCCGCTAAGTTGGCGGCAGGCGTTCCAGGGCGTTTGCTGTAGATGAAACTAAAAGACTGATCAAATTGAACATCTTTAACAAGATCCATTAATTTCTCAAAATCATCTTCGGTTTCACCTGGAAAACCAACGATAAAGTCAGAAGAAATGGTAATATCTGGGCGAACTTTGCGAAGTTTACGAATTTTTTGCTTGAACTCTAAAATCGTGTGATTGCGCTTCATTGCTGTTAATATGCGATCTGATCCATGTTGCACCGGTAAATGTAAGTGATTTGCTAACTGTGGTACTTCAGCATAGGCATTAACGAGATTGTCTGAAAACTCAACTGGGTGAGAGGTGGTAAAGCGAATACGCTCAACCCCGTCAATCGCTGCAATAAAATGGATAAGTAATGCAAGATCAGCTGTGTCACCTGAAGCCATTTTACCAAGATAGTGATTGACGTTTTGACCTAACAGTGTGATTTCTTTAACACCTTGCTC
This sequence comes from Pseudomonadota bacterium, assembly GCA_027621155.1. Lineage (GTDB taxonomy): Bacteria > Pseudomonadota > Gammaproteobacteria > Francisellales > Francisellaceae > Caedibacter. The sequence continues at coordinate 7,988 of JAQCCA010000092.1, forward strand.
GGCTAAAATAGCGCATTCTGCTAATACATCTTCAAATGGGCGGTTAACCTCAGGTCCTCGTGTATAAGGCACGACACAATAAGAGCAGTATTTGTCACAGCCTTCCATAATCGAGACAAAAGCTTTAGCGCCTTCAGCTTTTGGTGCTGGCAGGTGGTCAAATTTTTCCACTTCAGGAAAGGAAATATCAACTTGAGAAATGTCAGTTTTTTGTTTTTGTTTAATCAAATCAGGTAAGCGGTGAATGGTTTGTGGACCAAAAACAATGTCCACGAAAGGCGCGCGTTTTATAATGTTTTCACCTTCTTGTGAAGCGACACAGCCTCCAACACCGATGACAAGCTCAGGGTTTTTATTCTTAAGATTTTTCCAACGTCCTAGCTCGTGAAAGACTTTCTCTTGTGCTTTTTCACGAATAGAGCAAGTGTTGATAAGAATAATATCCGCCTCAGTATAATCTTCGGTTTTACTGGTATTAAAATGCTCGCCTAAAATTTCATTCATGCGTGATGAATCATATTCATTCATCTGGCAGCCAAGTGTTTTAATATATACTTTTTTATGTTGTTTTACGGGCTTTTCAATCACGCTGTCTGTCATTTTTAGTTACCTGATTTTATTTATTGTATGATTTGTATTTATTGCCAAGCGTGTTTGATTTGTAATAGATCGTTTATTAGCCTAGCAAAAAGTCAAAATAGGGTAGCGTTTTTTGTGTAAAAAGGCTAGTGAAATATCAAAGTCTGTACAAAACGCGTAATGAGGAAATAATTGAAAAACTTAAGGGGCGTATTGTCTACGCCCAGTGGAGTTATTTGCCTTGAGCTTTATT
>JAQCCA010000093.1 GCA_027621155.1 Pseudomonadota bacterium
TAACTCGTTAGATTTTTCTGACATTCTAGGTCTTTGCAAACAGCATCGGAAACTATCTCCCATGTTAATTTATTTAAGGGCTCCTTATTTTTTACATATGTGTGTACATAACTATTATAGTCGCAGTGGCTTTTAATATCGATATCAAATGCCCTAACGTCATCAGCAGAGTCAACATCTACAGGAGTTAATTTAAGTGCTTCTGCAAAGGCTTTGATAGATAGCATCATACCCGTTTGGTTTTTCAACTCTCGGGTAACCGCCAACACAATGGGCTTTGCAAATAGTGCAGGAAAGCTAATTGCAGTGCTTGCATGCGCAATAACCATTTTACTTTTCGCAACCAATTGCACCGTATTGCCCTGAGTATAAACTCGCTCACCAAACGGGTGGTCTCCTGCGCTGAATCTTGATTTTGGATGACCTGCGATTACCACAGACAAACCTGTTTTTTCCTCCACACAATCAAAGAAATGGTTCATTGATGACATATATTCCACTTCATTCAATGGAGTAATATCAAACAAAGAGTAATCAGGATGATTCGTTAAACCTTCATCAAGAAAGACACAGGTTTCGGTCGGGGTTAATACTTGAGTTGTATCTCTCATAAATTCTAAATACGTATCATAATCTCTAGAGTTAATTGGGGTTATTGCAGAAGCACTCATCCCATATCTTTTAAGGCAGTTAATGACCCCTACGCTATCCTTTAGACCAAATATACGGTACGGCTTTTGGTACAAGATGTTTAACTTAATTGAAAGGTTTATTAATTTTCTTGTAAAAAATTCAAATAACATATTTGGCTTTTTCAATACTTTTTTTGTTTTTAATAAAAATCTAGAAAAAAAACCATTAGGATTGTAAAAAGCTGATGGAATATCAGCATTTGCTATTATGTAGTATTTTGCATTGTATTTCTTAAGAATTTTAAATACTTGGCCAATAGTTAAATTGAATTCAGTAAAGCTACCAACAAAGTCTATAAAAATAGTACTATCAGCACTTTCTTTCACAAACACGTCTAACTCATCTAATCGTCGGACCAAAATGGTCTCACAGTTTGCAAGCGGTGCTTGATCTGGATATAAATTTTGCCCTTTCATACCATCAATTAAATAAGAAACATCCAAAAAAACTACTTCAAAACCATTTTGACTTAGATAATCTATTCCAAAAGTTTTTGAGAATATTTCAAGGGCTGGTAACCTAGAGAGAAAAGCAATACGTTTAGCCATTTTTTAAATTGCAAACCCATCATCAACAATTATATTTTGTCCATTTATATACTGCGAAGCATCAGATAGTAAAAACACTAATGCACCTGTTAGATCCTGAGGATCAAGCATGCCTTTTATACCACAATGACTGTTGTATTTTTCTACAAAAGCATCTGGCTGGTGATCAAATATGCCACCAGGGGATATTGAATTACAACGCACTCTGTCAGCCTTAAAGTATTGTGCAAAAAAACGTGTTACCTGTATGACAGCCGATTTAATTGCAGAATATTCAACTGGCATTGTCATGGGAGTATCGGCATAAATTTCAAATCTTGGCGTCATTGTCCCATAAATAGATGCCATGTTCACAATGTTACCGCCATTATGTTCACGAAAGTAAAGTGCAAATTTCTGGGCTACAAGAAAATACCCCCCCAAGTGCATGCTCACGTTCTCACAAAAATCTGCATAGGTAACATCTTCTAGCTTGCGGCCATAATTTTTATTACGTGGGTAAGCGTTATTAACCACTGCATCTATTCGCCCATAGCGTTCATTGAGTGTTAAAATTAAACTATCTACTGAAATACTATCGGTAATGTTAAGAACAGCAGCTTCGGCCTTGCCACCATTAGCGATAATTTTTTCAGCAACGGCCTCAGCAGCCGCCATGTCAAGATCGGCAATAATGGCTGTGCCGCTTTGCTCAGCTATCGCAGAGCAAAAGTGACTACCTAGCAGGCCTGCACCGCCAGTCACAACGATTATTTTTTTATTCAACATCAATTAGATCTCCAAAAACTTACGGTATAATGGATAACGTTTATCACGCACTGTTGGGAAATCAGCTCTATACCGAGTAACATCTTTGAGATCGATATCGAAAACATCCAACTCTTTGCCCCGGACTTTTGGCTCGACTAATAATCCATCTGGCGATACAACTAAGGTGCTTTTTTCATATACGAGCCCGTTTCCGTCTACACCTATTCGGTTCACACCAAACATGTAAAACTGATTCTCGATGGCCCGAGCGACTAGTAACGCCCTCCAATGATCTACCCTCTTAGCCGGCCAATTGGCAATAGTAATAGCCGCATTGCAGGTGGGCGCCATTGCCGAATACATCTCAGGGAAACGCAAGTCATAACAAACTGACGCGCCAAATTGGAGCCGCCCAACCTTCGCAATCACGAGCTGTGATCCTGCCTGCAAAGCCTTATCTTCGCCAGCAAAAGTAAATGGGTGGATTTTGGCATAAATCGCACTGCTAGTGCCATCTGGCAGGGCCAAACACAGCTGATTACCCGGCACTCGACTACTATGCCCAATAAGGGAGGCTCCGAACACGATAGATAAGCCAGTATTCTTTGCCAAGAAGCCAAAGCGAGATAAAGTAAGTGATTCTTGCTCTGGCTCGGCCACAACTTTCATATCCAAGCAGTAGCCCGTTAGTGTCATTTCAGGAAAAATAACTAGCTCACAACCATGCACCAATGCTTCACTAATCAAACTAGTGCATCTATCCAAGTTTGCTTCTTTATCTAACCAACGCTGATCGAGAGATATTAGAGCAATACGCATTAATTAAATTTCCTGAATACAGGTTTGATACTTGCGCCCTTAAGATATTTTTCTGTGCCCTCTTCCAATGCTTGGCTATATACTTTAAAAGCTTGATTGAGTGCATGTTCGGTTAAAGCAAGCTCGTCTTCACTATGGCGATATGAAAGCGCTATCCACGGCATAAGCACACCGTGACTAATCATTTCTTGAGAAAACAAGGTACGTAACGCAAAGGAATTAACGCCAGTCTCATCTAAAGTCATGTAATAAGGTGCGCAAGCAGATCCACCAACTTTAAAACTGTGTGAAATACCATGTGCTTCTGCTTGCCGTTTCATCATCATCATAAGTTTATAACCGTAGTCCCAAAGATGCTCAATAACTTTGTATTTTTGCATATAATTTACTGTCGCTACAAAAGCACCCAAACCATTCATCTCTGCGCCGTGAGTTGTAGAAAGTAAGAACAAGCGCTCGCTACCTTGATGCTCAATAGAACCCAAGGCCATAATTTCTCGTCGGCCAGCAACACAAGCTACTGAATAACCATTCGCCATGGCCTTGCCAAAGGTACAAAGATCAGGCGTTACACCATACAGGTGCTGCGCGCCCTTCATATGCCAACGGAATCCTGTAATCATTTCATCCAAAATAAACACAATACCATTTTTATGACACAACTCTTGAACTTGCTGAAGATAGTTTTTCCCCGCCCTTTTATAGCCTCTGTCGCATACTGCCAACCCACAACAACCGGATGTTTTACTGCCCACAGCTGGACATTCAGTTGCGGATGGTTCCAATACTACACATGCAATCTGATTAGGATATTCATTGATTAAGGCTTCTAGTGATGCAATATCGTTATATCGAAAAGTCTTAGTCTTATCAATCGTATCTTGTGGAATGCCTAAAGTAATCGGCGTTGATCCGATAAACCAGTCATCGTACGAAAAAAAGGGTTGATCACCACATCTCGCCACTAGGTCGCGTCCCGTATGAGCACGCGAGAGCTTTACTGCGGCGGATACTGCGGTAGAACCATTCTTAGTGAATTTCACCATATCAACAGAATCAATCAAACTCACCAATAATTCAGCAGCCTCCAATTCAATGGTAGATGCACGAGTTAAATTATTACCATTTTTAATTTGCTCAATGGCTGCATTATCAATTACATCTTCTGCATAGCCAATGTTTACCGCACGTAATGCCATACCATAATCTAAATAGCGATGACCGTCAGGGTCAAAAACATAAACACCTTTGCCTCGCTTGAGAATTTGTGGCGCATTTTCTGGAAATTGATCAAAACCCCTAGAATAAGTGTGCGCGCCACCCGGGATCACATTAAGTAAACGGTCTTTGTATTTCATTGTGCACTCTCCGCGAGTTTTTCAAGTTGATAAAGTGTTTGAAGGAGGCGATAGTCATCTAACAGCGTATTTGAATAGAGACTCTTGTTATTTTGAGTTATAGCATTTACAAACTCACGCATTTCAGCAATGTAAGGTTCTTCTGGGTTAATATAACCAGCCGCAATAGTCCCGCCACCCAAATCAAATCTCACCCATTCAGGATTATCATTATTGCAATAGCGAACACAATTCTCATCTGCACTAAATACAATTTCACCTGCACTACCTAACACACGCATTTCTCTGGTGGCTTGTGGTCGAGAGATGACTTCCACCGTAATGTTAGCCAGCAAGCCGTTTGGGTAACGTAGTAAACAATGATAAATATCATCTATGTCTGCATTCATATCTGTTAGCTTAGCTTTTATACATCCTAGTGGCTTAGGTTCACCGAATATATCATTAATCCAAGTCAGTTCAAATGGGACAATTTCTCGTCCCGCACCTGTTTCACGCACTGAAACATAAAAATCTTCTATTTTTTCCCACGGATGCCAATCGGGCAAATATTGACCAGTTTGATAATTAATATTTAATGGCTTACCAATAGCCCCCTGCCCAATCAGCTCTTTAATCTTCTTTGGTCCAGGAAAGTGTCGCATAGTACACGACGGTGCAATTAATACAGTTGAATGCTCAGCAATGGTATGTAGCTTTAAAATTTGATTAGCTTCTACCACTGACGCTTCAATGAAACATGACAATCCAAGTTCAAAACCCATCCACGCATATTTCATATGGTGCGCCGGAGAAGTAGATATCACTAGAGCATCTGGACAAAAGCTCTTCAATGCCGATTCAATATCAGGAAATGTTGTTATACCGTACTTTTCAGATGCCTCCAAACAGCGATCTTCACGCAGATCGAACCCAGCAACTTCATTATCTCCCAACGCAGTAAGATTACGAACGCGCCGCCTTCCCATTGAACCTAATCCAATTACTAGGAACTTCATTGCAATCCCCATTCATATTTCATTACGCTTTCGGCGCATAGAAATTGATAAATATCGTCAATTTCATAGTTTTGATAACGTTTAATCAAAAAATGCATACATCGACGTGTATAAAATGTGTTTTCTTCCAGCAAAGAACTAGTCTTAGCAATATATGCTACAGCAAAAGGAAAATAAGCCGCTGTATTATCTTGGCGTCGAGTTGTTTGTGATAAACTTGGGCAAAAAGGCTCGATACCATCGGCTACCAAACGCTTCATAATTGATGGATGCTCAGTTACTTCACCAACACTAATTATAGAATCATACTCATTTTCTCGCGCAACAATAAGTTCCAACATCTTATCGATATCATCATCCTCCCTTAGCGGAGAAGTTGGCTCAAGTAATACAATATAATCAAACTCTTTACATTCCACGTCCTTAAAATACGACACCGCATGTCGAATTACATCATAAGTAGAAGATTGATCAGTCGCAAACTCTGCTGGTCTTATAAAAGGCACATAGGCACCAAAACTTTTAGCAATATTGGCAATTTTTTTATCATCTGTTGTCACTAAAATCGAGTCAAGATAACGAGACTTTTTTGCCGTATTAATAGTCCAGCCAATCAATGGCTTACCGCACATAGGTAGAATATTTTTCCCTGGCAAGCCTTTGCTACCGCCACGTGCTGGAATAATACCTAATACACTTTTCCCATGAATCATTTAGGTCGTCCTACTATTATCAAGGTCCAAACTGACATTAGCCTTTTGTAGATCCGCAGGTGCACCCACATCCAGCCACGGCTCATGCATAGGATACGCCACCGTGCGCTTAGCTTTAACTTGTAGTCGCTCAAACAGAGTAGGCATATCACATCGCGTCGCCACTGTTAATTCGTTCAAAACCTCAGGAGATAAAACATAAACGCCCGCATTAATATGGCTGCGAGCTACCGGCTTTTCGTCAAAGCCTATAATTTCAACGCCTTGCGTTTGAACTACGCCAAATGGATGCTGCCATTCATGGCTACGCACAGCCATCGTCGCGCTAGCTTGGTAGCGATTATGAAAATCTAATAACTCGCTGTATCGTATATCAGTAATCACATCACCATTGGTCACAATAAACGGTTCATCCGGTCTGGCTCTTAGTAAACTCAACGCGCCAGCAGTACCTAACGGTGATTGCTCACGTAAATAATCAATCTTTACGCCAAAACTACCACCATCGCCAAAGTGGGTTTCTATAATATCGCCTAAGTGGTTAATGGCTAGAATAAAGTGGTTAAAGCCCTCTGCTTTGCCGCGCTCAATAATATGCTCTAGCATAGGCTTGCCAGCCACCAAAACCATTGGTTTAGGGCAATTTTTTGTATGCGGCATTAATCGTGTACCCTTTCCACCAGCCATAATGACCATTAAATTTGTACGTGCAGGAGAAGTGGCGATTTCATCCCACAGATGTAAACCAACGATCTCCTGATGATCATCTATCACGGGGATTTGCTGGATTTTATTGGTTATCATCAACTGCGTTACCATCTCTGATGGCATCTCTGGCGGCACCACCAGCGCATTGAGATTAACAATACTCGCGATGGGACTATTAAGATCTAAGCCCTTAAGTAACCCTCGGCGTATGTCACCATCTGAAATGGTTCCTAACAGCTTACAAGCTTCATCTACCACAAGCACAATTTTAATAGCAACTTGATCAAGGTTACTTATTACCTGCCTGATAGTGGAATTTTCGGGAAGGATGGCTTGGCGCCAGATGTTTTTACTAGCACTCATTTATTACGCCCCAAAACTAGAATTAGAATTAGAATTAGAATTAGATAAATCAAAGAAAGTTTTTTTAACTATGTTTAGAATATTAATGCTCTTTAATGTAGCCGTCCACGTTGACGATCTCCAATATTAATTGTGCCTTTTTTAAAGCTAGGTACTTCGAGCAAACCACTAGATGAATTACCCACCACACCATCCACATGGGCTATACATGACAAGAAGTGCAATTGCCCAAGTGAGGGAAAAATATGAGCGTGGGGATGTTTCGATGCAAATTCCTTCACCAATTTAATCAGCGCCCTGCCACCAGTATCAGCGTTGGGCATAGTGAAAATGAGCTGCGTATCTTCTAATTTAGTCAATGCGGCTAATAACGACTGCATTTGCCTTACTGCGCTAGAATTTTCTAACGTTACTGGATGAAAGGTGATGAGCAGATTTTTTTTGCCAAACTTAAAACCCAAATCAGCTTCTAGCTCATTCCGATTAAGCAACTGTAGCCGCTTGATGTTATCAATACCCAGTCCGCCCACTAAAAATACATGCTCGAGTTGTTCACCTAGTTGAATAACGCGTTGTTTATATTCAAGTGCTGCCACAAAATGTAAGTGAGACATTTTAGTAATTGAATGCCGAAAAGCTTCATCAAAAGCTCCTTCGGTAGTCTCACCTCCATGCAGATGCGCCACAGGTATTCGCGCGATCAGTGCGGTTGCGACCGCTGCAAAAATCTCAAATCTATCCCCCAGCACAACTATTAAATCAGGTTTTAACTCCTTTAAGGCATCAGTAAAACCAATCATTCCTATGCCCATTGATTTAGCAATACCCTCAGACGTGTCAGAACTTGTGAGCATTTCAACCTTACGGTCAATCTCAAAACCATCTGTCTCTATAGCTTTGTAGGTAAGACCAAACTCTGGTGAAAGGTGCATACCAGTGGCTATAACTTGTAGGTTTAAATCAGCATCGTCTTTAATTCCCTGCATCACCCAGCGCAACAAGCCATATTCGGCACGGGTGCCCGTAATAACACAAATTTTACGATTCATAATTCAATTAGCTCCTCTGCCATAAAATCCCGCACTGCTTTACTGCCTATTACAGTATCCCAGTTCATAGGTGAGATACCAATGCCGGGACGCTTAGTGGTGATATTTTCAACACTAAATACTTCTCCTGCCTTAATAGCTTTACTCGCCACAAGAGATTTTCTTGCTACAGCTTTGTTAAGTGCTTCGCCAGATGTGAGCCGCTTAATGCCATCGCCCAGTGCTATTTCTATATTGCGTATACTAGAAACCATCGCTTTAAGTTCATCGGGCTCTAAACTAGCTTTGTGGTCAGGGCCCGGTAAGTTCTTATTTAATGTAAAGTGCTTTTCAATGACAGTCGCACCCAATGCTGCGGCGGCAATGGAGACTTCTATGCCGGCAGTGTGGTCAGAATAACCGGTCGCAATACCAAAAGCCGCTTGCATACTTTGCATGGCATGCAGATTAACCTCTGACATAGGTGTGGGGTACTCTGAAGTGCAATGCAGTACTGTAATAAGTGACCGTGGTGTGCCAGCTTGTTCTAGCACGTTAATAGCGGCCTCGATATCGCCCAGCGTTGCCATGCCGGTTGAGATAATAACAGACTTACTAAGTTGGCCAATATGACGCAAGTAAGGTAGGTTAGTTATTTCACCAGAGGGTATTTTAAAATGTTTTATTCCTAAACTTATTAAAAAATCAACACTTTCGATATCAAAGCCCGTAGAGAAAAATTCTATGTTCCGCGTGGCACAGTAGGCAATAAGTTC
>JAQCCA010000094.1 GCA_027621155.1 Pseudomonadota bacterium
GTATAATCTCTGACAACTATTACGCTAAAATCAATTAAGAATCTTTGGGGTATAATATGGTTTGAAAGCTATCAGAGGATAGAAGATACTTGATGTTTACATCTTGATCGCTATCTAAAAGTGCCTTTTTTTGCTTTTCAATTTGTGATTTCAGATTATTAATTGCATAATGCATCCGTCAGTTTCCATTTGGGTTTTTGGGTTTGAGGCAAAAACATATAAACCTATGTGGTTACTGACTTCAAGAAATTCATGCTTTAAAGTGCATTTTTATGCATTGGCAGTGCTTAAGGTGGTGCCATTAATCTTTATACTCTAAATACTCGTGAATTAATCGATGATAATTGGTAAAGCGTTGCTTGCTGATTTTATCAGCGGCAACGGCTTCATTGATCGCACAACCTTTTGTGTTTTCAATATGTTTGCAGTTTCTGAACTTGCACTCATTCTCTAGTTGTGTGAACTCTTTAAATCCTGCAAAAATATCCGCTTTATCCAAGTGCCAAATACCAAATTCACGAATGCCTGGTGAGTCAATGATGTTGGTATCTTGATCTAGATGAAATAATCGCGCGCTGGTTGTGGTATGTTTTCCGCGACTGTTTTGCTCGGAAATTTCACCTGTAAGGGTTATATTCGTACCAAATAAGGCATTGAGCATCTCAGATTTGCCAACACCCGATTGACCAACAATAATCGATGTTTTATGTTGTAAAAGCCTTTTCAATGTTTGCAAATTTTCATGACACAAAGCGGAGCAAGTAATAAGCTCATAATCAAGCTTATGATAAAGATCAATAACCGCCTCAAGCTGTGCTTTATTGTCAGACTCATCAAATAAATCCATTTTGTTGAGTACAATAATCGGTTTGACATTCATATGATGTGCAGCGACGAGATAACGATCGATATAATGCTCAATTGGCGGCGGGTTAACGGCAAGCATAATAACAAGCTGATCAATATTTGCTGCCATCGTTTTGTGATTGTGTGCGAGTTTACTAGGACGTATTAGTGCGTTACTTCGAGGTAAGATTTGGCAGATAACACCATACTCACTATTTTCTTGCGGTAGATAAAGTACGTTGTCCCCTGCAACAATGGCGCCTAAGTTTTGACGGTATTGGCAAAAAATAATCTCACCAGTTTGGCTTTCAAGCTCAATGAGTTTGCCGCGATGTGATATCACAAGAGCTGACAAAGCATGTGATAAATCATCATGAGATGCTTTGTGCTCTTTGATGTTGCGTAGCTGTTGTTTAGTTAAATTACGTTTTGCCAATGGTATTCTTAATCTTCAGAGAGTATTAGCATTGGATTATAGCCATTGACATAAAATAATACAGCGGAGATTGTTGATTAATGTCTATTAATTTGCTCGTAAATCTTGAAATTGTTTAATCTTCAAGCCATTATTTAAGCTGATATGAACTTAAGGATCAAGTAAGGAGTTCGCATGTTAAAAGGAAATTTTTTACTCACCTTTGATTGGGTTGTAAATTATTTTAAATCATTTAACCAAGCTGCCAGTAAAGACAAGAAAACACTTGAGCGTTTGCGCTATATTATGAAATTAGCCGCAGCACGAGGGTGCAAATCAAGTGGCATGTTCTTAGAGCGCTTATGTTATATGGTGTTGACTGTGACTGAGATTCGCAAAGGCACCAAGCGTCTAGCGGGGTTTGTATCCCCTGAGGAGATGAAACTGTTATTAAGCAGTGTATAACCTAACAATAGACCTTAAACTGCTTTAGGTGAGTTTGGTTTGATATCCCATAACTTTTCTAACTGATAGAATTCTCTGGTTTCTTCTTTCATAATATGGACAACAATATCCGCTAGATCGACAAGCACCCAGTCGCTCTTAGCTTCACCTTCGATACCCAAAATAGTGACATTATTCTTCTTAGCAGTCATCTCAAGATTGTTGGCTAGGGCTTTGGCATGTGTGCCTGAGTTTGCAGTACAAACCACAACATAGCTCATCAATTCAGTCAAATGCTCCACATTCATTACAGTGATGTTTTCAGCTTTGACATCTTCTAAGGCACTGATGGCGAGATCTAGAATTTCTTTTGTTTCCATAGTTTTAGTGGGATTTTTTGTCTATTTTCAAAGCATAGCAGTTTAGTCGAAGTTGGGAAGACAAGCAAGGAGTATATTTTATTGGTGCTGATGCGTATTTTAAAATGTATCCTGTTTCAAGAATTTAGGCGTATCATTGTCAAGCTGCTTTACAACACTTTCTAAGCACAAGATAGCCGGCAATTCCTGAAATTAATGAACCACCTAAAACACCGACTTTGACCATGTTCATAAGCTCTGGTGTTGTAAAGGCAAGTGTGCCGATAAAAAGGCTCATGGTAAAGCCAATCCCACAAACCAGACCAATGCCGTATAGCTGCCCCATAGAGAGTTGGCGTCCGATTGTGAAATATTTGGTTTTGCTAAAGAGATAAAGACTAATGAAAATGCCAATTTGTTTGCCAAGGAATAATCCTAAGATAATCCCAAGTGATACTGGATGCAATAAATGAGATAAATTCATGCCACTAAAGCTAATGCCTGCATTGGCAAAGGCAAATAATGGTAAAACCATAAAGATGATCCACGGATTTAGACTATGTTCAAGTTTTAATAGCGGGGAGTTCTTCTCGGTGTGTGGAATGGTGAGTGCCAAAGCGACACCTGCAAGGGTGGCATGTACGCCTGATTGCAAAACACATAACCACATAATGACGCCAACAATCATAAATGGTGCAAGTTTTCTTACACCTAAGCGATTCATGCAAATAAGTACCACAATGCAGATTAGAGCAGCAAATAGTGATATAAGCGATAAGTTACTGGTGTAGAATGCGGCAATAATCGCAATAGCTGCAATGTCATCAAAGATGGCAATAGTAGTTACCAATATTTTAAGTGATGTCGGAATACGAGAACCAAGAAGCGCTAATATACCTAAGGTAAAGGCAATATCTGTGGCTGTTGGAATTGCCCAACCATCGATATAGCTTGGGTTATGTTGGTTGATGAGAAAATAAATAAGTGCAGGTACCAATAAGCCAAATAAAGCAACAATAGCAGGAATGATAATATTGGACTTGCTGGAAAGTGTGCCACCAACGAACTCGCGCTTTATTTCTAAGCCAACTAATAAGAAGTAAAGTGCCATAAATCCATCATTGATCCAATGAACTAGATTCTTCTGTAAAGCAAAATTACCAATGGATACGCCGGCATAAACGGTTTCTAACATATGATAATACGGACTCAGCCATGAATTATTGACAACAATAGCAGCAACTGCCGCGGTAAATAAAATAATACCACCAATAACTTCAATGCTGAGCTTTTTCTCTTTGCTCATGAATGATTTTCCCCTTCTTGTTTTCTGATCTTTTAAAATTGCTCTTTATGGTAGAGTGTTTTGAAAATTACTCAATGTGCTTTATAGCAAGTGTTTGAATAAGTGTTGTCGTGATGGTGTCTTTATAAATAGAATACTCATCGTTGTTTTTAAAATACGCCTGACCTGTGCGCACGAATGGACCCAAAATAAGACCAAAAACCATGCTGGTTACCGCTTCATCACTAAGTGTGCTGGTAATCTGACCTTTATTGCGATAAATCTCCAAGTAATCTAAGAGTGTTTTCCATTTGCTACCTTCTGGTGCATTGCCCAAACCAAACAGCTGGTTTTTACCACTTTCAAGGCGTTGCCAATCAAAGAGTCTTACAATATCAGGGTTCGCATATAATAATTGCAAGCGCATATTGATAAAGTATTCTAGAAATTCAGCAAAATTACGATCTTTATCTAGGTTGTGATCGCCCATCCAGCCACTATCAATCAAGAGGCTGACTTTGACCTCTTGCCATAAGTGAACCTTATTCTCAAAGTAATGATAGATCAAAGATACAGGGACATTTGCTTTCGTCGCAATATCACGTAGTGATGTTCCATCAAATCCTTTTTTTACGAATAACTTTTTGGCAGCATTAACAATCTTCTTTTGCCCTTTTTGTTTTTCTGTCACACATAAGCTCCTTGACGGCAATTAGAAAGCATTATACGTCTAACGGCTGGGTTTGCGAAGTCATCAAAGCATTTTGCATTCAATCTTTTTTCAATTAGGGTATAAAAACAAAATTTTATCGAGATTGATATTCATAAATTCACATTCGTTAATTGGTGAGCTATTTTCCTGTAAGTAAACTTTGACATTGCGTAAGGCAATAAATTTACCTGTTATTTCGCTATTGATGTGATCTGTTAGACGCACTCCTGTGCGTATTGATATTTCTCCTGTTATGATGTATTGATCTGTATGCACGGTAACCGGTACAAAATCACGTGTGCTATTTTTTGAGTCTGCTGCATTGTAATAAAACGGCATAATGTCATCCTTGAAAAGTGTTATCACACCTTGAGTATATACTACAATCTTGAAAAAGCGAGTTTAGCCAAACCAACGGCTAAAGAATCCAGCGCGTTCAATAGTATTATCGGCATAAACAGGAATTTCAATCACTTGATATTCTCCCGCATTAATGACAAGTGTACCTACTTTTTGTCCTTTGTTGATGGGTGCTTTAAGCCCCGGTAGGAGTACGATTTTTTGAGTCAAGTGATTAACAAACGATTTAGGAATTGTTTTGGTGATGGTTTCTTTGCCAATGACGGTGAGTTTAGCATCTTTAGTGGCATCGGTAATAGCAGTGTCATCGAGTGAAATAATAGTGTCTTTGGTGTAAAGCAGCTGATCGATAAATTTGCTAAAACCAAAATTCAATAATTTTTCAGACTCCTGTTCACGCACGTAAGCGCTAGGGGCACCTAAAATAACACTGATGTATCGTTGCTCATTCTGTTTAGCCGAAGCAACCAGATTATAGCCTGCTTTTTGCGTATAACCCGTTTTGATACCATCAGTTCCGTCAAAAGTACGCAGTAATTTATTACGGTTATGTTGGATAATACCATTAAATGTGAAAGATTTTTCAGCATAAAGTTTGTAGACTTCTGGGTAATGTTTAATGAAGCTTTTTGCTAGAATTGCCATGTCGTAAGCAGTGGTGTATTGGTCATCCCCAGGGAGTCCATCAACTGTGGCAAAGTTGGTATCCTTCATACCAAGTGCTTGAGCGGTTTTATTCATCAGGCGTACAAAGTTACTATCAGAGCCAGCAATAAATTCGGTTAGTGCAACAGCTGCATCATTACCAGATTGGATAATCATCCCTTTGAGTAAATCATCAACACTAACAAGAGATCCTTGGTTGATAAACATTTTAGAACCTGGTGTTTTAGCAGCTTTCTCACTGATTTTAACCTGTTGATCTAGTTTGAGCGTGCCTTGTTTAAGTTCTCCTGCAATAATGTAAGCAGTCATGATTTTGGTAAGACTTGCCGGCGCGCGCTTTTCATGCATATTGTGATCGGCAATAATGTCGCCAGTTTCAAAATCCATTAACAACCAGCTGGCAGCATTTAGTTGGATAGGGTGTGGTTTGATGATGATTACAGGTGGGTTTCTTAGTGTGTTTGCTAGTGAAAGCGATGGTGTGCTCATAATAAGTGCAAAAGTTGCGATAAAGCCACTAAAGAATATTTTTTTAAAGTAGGTTAATTGCATTACAGAGATTTCCATTTTTATGACAGTGCTAGAAAGATAGCAATGAGTTTTAGCTATTTCAAGCGCTTATAGCGAAAGCTTATTTTGTATTCGTCATATTTGCTGTTTTTCCTGCTTTTACTGATGAAGAACTTGTTGCAGGATCAGCATTACTATCCTTGTTGTTAGCCGCTGGCATTACATTCGTGATCTTTGCCGCTTTTGCTGTTTGTGCTGGCTTTAGTAGGAAACTGCCCGTCGGCGCACTGATGGCAATTTCATCCTGTTCATTGATATGCTGATGTAGGAAATTCGACACAATCCTCGGATGTGTGGCATTACGTTGTTCTTTTTTCACGGTGATCCGATAAGCGTTTTCATCGGCAGCAGATAAGCTGTATTGACGCATCATCTGACCATTTTGCGGATTATTCATTGCGCACTTTGGTTTATTTAGCCATGCACCAACAACGACTATGCACAGCAAAAGAAGTCGCTGAGTTTTATCAGATCTCACAAAACCATATGGTTAAGATCGTGCATAATCTAGCAAAACTGGGTGTTATTAACTCATCAAAGGGTAAAGGTGGAGGCATTGCCTTAGCGCAAGCGCCTAAAGAGATTAATATTGGTGATAAATTAGAACCAAATTTTTATATGGCGGAATGTTTCAATCAATCACTTAAAAATTGTATTTTATTGCCTGACTGTAAGTTAAAAAGCATCTTAGGTAATGCGCTTCAAGCATTCTTTAATGAGTTAAATCAACATACTTTAGCGGATGTTATAAAATAGCATTGACTGTGCTGAAGTGAGGCGGATCAAGCTATTCCCAACTTGGTAAGCAAAATTTCTTAAACGTAGACAGCATAAGGCATTGAGCCATACACAAAGTTGAGTTAAGGCACTACAGATTTTTTGTGTTTTTTTGATTTTTTGATTTTTTGTGAAGGCGTGATCTACGCGTTATAGCGTTGTGATAATCTGCTTTAGTGGAATAGCTGGCGCATTACAGGCTTTATAAATCTTAGCCTGCTCATGATTGGGCTTAGTTGACTTACGAATATGTAAGGTTTTCCCTTCTTTGGTTTGCATCGTTGTCGTGACACGATAATGCGTGCTTAATTTTAACAAAATAGTCTCCCAGCTATCGTGTATGTCGACTTTCTTAAGCTGAAAACGGATGCAATGCAAAATATGATAGGCAAGTATGCTAATAAAAATATGACCACTTATACGCTCTGTGGTTTGATGATAAACAGGACGCATTCCTAAGTCACTTTTTAATATTCTAAAGGCGGCTTCAATATCATTGAGCATGCGATAGGTTTGCCATATTTGTTGATTATTTAAATGGGTTTGATTGGTGCGAATGCAGTAAATCCCCTTGTTTTTATTCGCTCGAGTTTCCTTGTCATGCCAAGTCAAGGATAAGGCATTTTCTTTGTTGGCATCTGCTTTTAGCTCTAACTCAAAATGACTCGCTACTTTGCTGTATTTTTCTTTTAATCTCCCCAGTTTCTCGCAGACTTTATCATATTTCTTGGTGCAGCCTTTTTTGCTTAACCCTACTTTTACCTTCTCTAATTCCTCAATAAAGCGTTGTTTAAATTTCTCATACATCGCATTACCTTTGTTCTCCATCCCCTGCGAATGGCAATACAGTTCGACCTCGTCGCCTTCTGACGGCTTAACTAAATAGGTGGTGACCTTGTTATCCTGATCTTCTTTGACAATAACACCTGAAATGTCCTTTGGTAAGGATAAATTACGTTTACGTGATATCACCAAATACTTATAACCATGCTCTGTCAACCATTGGATATTGTCCTCTGTCGCAATACCTGCATCCATAACTACTATCGCCTCTTTGCTACAAGGTTTAACCATTTCCTCTAATGTTTTTGGCTCAGAAACATTGCCCTTAAACAACTGACTCTTTTTGATAAACCCAGAACCATCCAGCACGAGTGCTAAGTTCACTAACATGCAGTCGCTGCGTTTTTCTTTTGATCGTCCTAAAGCGCCTAGCTCATTGTCCAATGATTGACCTTCAAAATAGGTATTGGTTAAATCATAAAGCGTCACAATTTCCTCAAATTGAAACCATGTTTTCTCTCTTTGGTATAAGGCTTCTTCAATGGCATCTTTAGACTTTAACAGGACATCTGAAATGCGATACAGGCGATTCTTATGTAAGGTGCTGAAATCAGTCTGTAGCACCTCATCTAGCGCACTTTTGGTTTTTAAAACTTCACACGTCCTCACCTCACTGGCAGGGTATAATGTGCGCGCTAAAATCGTGGCTAGCGCATCTTGGCACTCGCTATTGGATAAACCACATGTGCTTAGAATCTGTGGCAAATGCAGGTCTTGCGCTGCTTTGTGGACAAGGCTTTCGGCACCAATGCTTTTAATATCGGAGGATTCAACAGAGGAAATATCGACTTGTTCATAGTGCGAGTCTACTGGTGTTGTATTAAATAACGCTTCACCGTGTTTTTTAATCACAAGAGCACTTAAGCGACGTGCTTCTGCTTCGATATGATCATCCACATTCAATAGAGCATGCTCGGCGCCATGAAGTAAGTCTTTAACGCGATCGGTCAACAATGCCCATTCTGACTCATCAATGGCAGTATAGCTACTGCCCAGATTTAAGAGCGTAATTTGGCGCACTTTGCCGTTTGCCATGCGCATCGTTTCAACTAAACGATAGCTGTAGTAGGTGACATCAGCGAGGGTGCGTGTTTTTGTTTTGCGTATGTACATAAATTATGCAGCGATATTTTATATTGAATTGACTCTATCAGAGTTTGCAAGCATAAGCAATAGGTAATACGAATATTATGGCACTACAAAAGTGATTTTGACATAAAATGAACGTAGGAATAAGGGTTTGAGGGGCATTGAATTGCAAAAAAAGTTCGATTTGAATGCTTTATAATCAAAAATTTACCAACTTGGGTATAGCCAGGACTGTTATGAAAGTAAGTATTATTGGTGTTGATCACAA
>JAQCCA010000095.1 GCA_027621155.1 Pseudomonadota bacterium
ATCAGTCACCGCTGCAAGGAAAGCATCAACGTATCTGTGCGCTTCTGCTTTTTTGCCACTGGCTTTTTCAGCTACTAAAGCTTCAAATTCGCCTTTGCTATGTGTTTTTACTTCCTTCTTACTCATTGGTTTTTTCCTCTGCTTTTACTTCTAAAGTTTTATTTTCACTTTCTTTTTTTCTTATATATTCTAAGTTTTCATTAATTTTAAAGATAATAAGAATCATCTCACAAAAAACCTTAGAAAATATTACACCCAAGACAATTTGCAATACTCCATAAATAAATAGCCAAAAACTACCACCTATATGCTGATATTGACCATAAAAATCCACTATGTTTTGCCCGAATGAATGCACTATCGTTACAATTCCACAAATGATCGAGATAATCGCCAATATCCAAAATACAGCTTTTATAATTACTGGCGTAATCATTTCATCAAAACTATAGAACTTTTTTATACATTCTTTCTTACACATTTACACTCTCCATGTAGATTTTAATCAAAAACAAAATATACCGCCGAGCATTTAAATACAACGATAATCACGCCAAAAACAGCTTATTATGCACAAAAATATAGTAAATAAGCCAACCAACCGCTAAACATACACCAAAAGGCATAACTTTAACCTCTTTGCCAAACAGCTTCATTAGCATACTAAAAGCAATCCCGACCAACGCTGCAAACAACCCAACAAAAGGCAGTGACCACGCACCAAACCATGCGCCTATCGCTGCAAAAAGTTTAAAATCACCAAAGCCTAAGCCGTCTTTGCCAGTAAATATTTTAAACGCATAATACAAAATCCATAATGCCAGATAGCCTATCATGGCACCAATAACCGCCATCTTAAGTGGCACTATCCAACCATTAAGATTTAAAACTAAACCAAGCCATAACAGTGGCAACGTCACCACATCTGGCAAGACATAATGATTAAAGTCGATCATCGCTAATCCAAGCATTGCCACGCCAAAAAAATAGCACATAATGGCATGCCATACTTCAGTGCCAAAATAATAGTAGACCAATAGCGCATACAGAATCAAAATCACATCAATAACTAACGCTTGCCAGTTGGTTTTAAATCTAAAAAACAATCGCAATATTCCTGAGAATGGCACAATTACTTTGAATACAGGCTTAGTTGGTAGCTTCTTTTGTACTGGTGCTAATATATCGTGTGCTTCGATTTCTTTGTCATAGAAAAGCTTTGCTGGGATGTAATGGATTAATGAGTGCAATATGCCACTCGATACAAGCAACAAAATAATTAACATTATCATCATCTCGACCAACTCCCAATATAACACGCCACAATCTCTGGTCTTGAGTGACCTAATTCAAGGCTTACTAATCTTCTTGCCAACGCATCTTTCTGTTTATTCTCTTCATCCATCACAGGCTTTTCGCCACCTTTGACTGGACTGGGTAGCCCGCTAATTTCAGTATATCGCCTTTGTGCATAAGCATGCCTTAACCCATGAAGATTCGACCATCCATTCTGCGACACCACATGATCATATAACTGCTTTTGCTGTTTGTAATTCCTATAATACGGTATTAGCGACTTATTGTAACCCGCCACTCTTTTCGCTTCATCGAGCCAGTAACGCTGCTCATCGGTCAATATCGGCACATAACGCTCAAGCCCACCCTTTGTCCAACTGCCTTTAAGCCAGATACGCTTTTCTTTGTCTGCTAGGCTTGGGATGATCTTTAGGCATTCCTCCTTTCTTAACCCAAAATGCTTTTGAAGCTCCAAAGAACAACGTAAATGATCGTACAGCACCACTGAAAAATCAATCTCATTAATCGATCGATCTTTAACAGCAACATACGTTCTTGTTCCTATGCCGTAGTCCTCGTTACTTTTGACAATCTCAGGCTTTTCCATTAGCTCACACACAAACCTAATATCACTCATTAAATTCTTAATGCGTCCAACGGAAAGTTCCTTGTCTTGCCAATGCTCCACTAACTTATAAATATGTTTTGGCTGAATACGCCCGATGGTTCTTAGCTTGTAGCCCATCTCGTGCAACTCACGCCCAATAAGTTTTAATCGCTTTAATCTGGTATATCTTGTGTCATAAGACATGGTGTGCTGACTTTTCTCCAAAATCTTATGTATGCTGTGATTAAGATCATTCGACGCCCTACTCATAACAGCCCCTTTTGCAGCTTTTCGTAACTTGTGTAGCCCATTTCTTCAATAAGCATCTTCTTAGCCAAGACCTGTGTTTTACGCTTAACCAGATAGGCTAAACGCTCCATTGCGTACACACGTCTAAATGGCGCATTCACATCATAGCCACAATCGTATATCTCGGCATTTAATAATTGCACGATCATCGTCTCTGGCATTCGATCGGTTAACGTCCGGTGCTTAGTACCTAAAATCTCATAGCGGTAATCAATCACTTCTTTTTGGGTCTTTGTTAAAACAGGAATAAACCGACTTTTCTTATTCGTGGCTAAGTCTGCATGAATCTGCATATCATCAGCCATAATAGACGTACTTAAATTAATCTTAATCGATTCTCTCTTAGTCAATCCAAAGTAAATCTGAAACGCCAAAACGCTTTTAACAATGGGATTATGGACAAGCTCTAAAACGTCCTTGCTAACATTCATCTGCGACTGCTTTGTAAACTTACTTGCCGTGAAATTAAAATCTTTATTTGTGGGTATTTGAATATTGTACATATCAGCCATTATCTTGCGTAAAATGCTGATTCTTCCTCTTATTGTATCTGAGGATAATTGTTTGCTTTTCCAGTGTTCTATTAGACTAAAGATGTATTCATCTTTTAAGTGTGACAACTTCTGCGGGAGAAGCCCTAAATGTAATAAATCATCAACCATCGCATATAGCACAATTTTGCGCTTATAGCGTGATTGCTCTGCACCTTTGACAATACTATTTACATAATAGTTAATATCTTTAATGCAATTTTGTTTTCTCATCCAAGGCACCTTTGTGTTGTTTAGTGTTCAATGCCCCACCTGCATCTACAGCATGGTTTAAAGTGGCATATTACCTAAATAGCGCAAACTATTTAGATATTAGAGTGTTACTTGTTACTTATATTTTTCAATCATTTCTTGTGTCACTTTCTCTAAAACCTCAGCGTTTAATGCTGCGTTTAAGATTTTCATCTTTGAAGGTGAAACACCGGACTCTTTTAAAACATTCGCTTGAACTTGACGGATCAACTTAATGTTGTCATCGGTCAACGCTCTTTCTACTAAGCTTTCTTGAGTACCTTTTTGATTGCTGTGATTTCTAGCAAGCTTATCTGATTTGCCTGTTTTACTTGGCTTGATTGACTTGCTGATTCTTTGATTATTTGTAGGCTTTGCTACTGTCTCTGATTTTACCTCTGGCTTTGGTGTTTCCTTAACCTCTGGCTTATCTTCGACAATTTCTGCTACTTCATTACTCATAACTTCTTTTCTCCTTTGGGTTAAGTAGCCATCAATGACAGCTACTAAGTTATGCTAGGCTAAACACAAAGCCGTCTAAGGTAAGGCAATATTGAGATAATCCCGCTATTGTCTTGGTGCTTAGTGTGACTTTGGTTTGCTTCGGTATTGTTGCTGCGCTTCATGGCTTCACGATCGCTTAAAACGATCTGTGTCGCACGTAACGCTAATACTTTACCTAGATATTTTTTGTTACTTACCATGGCTCAACTCCTATCAACTGTGCAAAACTAGCAGAAAGTTCAATCTTATGTAGCAATCCCTTTATAACGTTATTATCGGTTACATCGGCATTGACTAGCTCGTCTGAAATTCTATTAATCGTTGCTAAAGCATGTTTAAGTTGTTGAGTGATGTTAAGTGCTTGTTGTTCGCTCATTGTTATATCTCCGTTTTTAAGTTTTAAATAAAAAAGGGAATAACAATGCCCCTCTAGGGAGTAAAGTTACTCCCTGATTGGGGTTGATGATTTTTAAAAGACTAAATTATTTAAGATGGATAGCTAGAAAAATTGATACCGCTACAGCTATGCCCGCTAATACAATAGAACCGCACAATGAAAGAATATCTTTCTTCATACGCGTTTCAATGCTTTTGGTCAGCGAGCTACTAAACTGATCAAACTCTCTGCGCTGTTCAGCAAGCCTTAGCTCACTATCACGCCTAAATTCAATCAAGTTCTGTCTTTGTGCATCTGTTATCATATCTTCAAGCTCCTGTTTTAGATCAAAAATTGTATTTGCTAGTGATCTAGCTTGCTTTTCATTATGTCCAGCACTACAGAATTGATCCCTTAAATAAAGTCTATCATATTTTTGTTTCATTGCCATTGAGTCCTTAATATGAGTTAAGGGAATAACAATGCCCCATTGGGAATATTGCTATTCCCAGTCTGGGGTTAATTATTGTTTTAAAAAGATTTAATCACTTTAGGCGCACTCCTCCTCATTGTAAGATTTAAATCGAGAAATAAAATGACTCAGATTCGCAATCTCACTTAAAGGCTTTGGTTTCCAGTAAAAGTCAAATTCAACCATTGAAATTGACTGAAGCTCGGTTATGTCAATATAACCAAACTCTACCGTATCACCATTTTTTACGACACCAAAGGCTTGTCGCTGTTCTGGCAGCATATCTTTTTCAATAATATACCAATCAAAACCACCTACAAAATAATGCAAGTGTGCGACTTTATCTTTTATTTTTATGTTTTCAGTCTCATACGTTTTAGGCATTGTATTAATAGATTGAGCTAAGTTAGGAAGCCTTGTGCCACCTACTATTTCATCATCTTTTAAAACACCGTGTTGTGCGTATGGAATGAATTTTTTTAGTATTTCTATCATTGTCATGCTCCGTTTTTATTTAATAAAAAGGGAGTAGACAACGCCCAGCAGGGAGTAATGTTTACTCCCATTTTAGGGTTTGTTTTTATTAGGCTACTTCGTCTAAGTTTACATGGTTATTATATTTACTAACAACTCCATCGCTTAATGCAACACCAACATAGCGTGCATAGTCATAGCCATCGCAATTTACAAAGACAGAGCGTCTATTAGGCGCAGTAACCACTGTTACTAAATCTTTTAGACTTTGTCTGATCTCACATTCATGATCCATCACGGTTCCACCTTTACCTAAACCATATTTTTGCTTAACTCCATCATCCATAAAGTTATTTATGAAATAGTCGTATTCATCGTTCGACAAATAACAGACCTTTTCGACTAAGCAAGGTATCAGTGTTTCAGGCTCGTCATAATGACAACTGGAATATGAACCGGTAATCATCTCGCGTCTTAGTGTTTCCTCTTTTGAGGATAGTATCCAACATACAACTTCACCAAGATGGTTTTCCTTACCTAAGCCCCACTTAACAACGCCACCATCAATGACATCGCCTTGTTTAAGCTTAGAGAATTTGCACTTGGTATTGCTTGGCAACTTTGGATATTCTAAGTTGTACTCTCTTTCTTTACTAACTCTCCAATCCATTAATTCATCTAATTTTCTTTGCTCCTCTTGCTCCTCTAATAGAGCTGCTTCATGATTCGCATCGTAGTTAGCTATGTAGTCTTTAATGGAACTCAGCCTACTAATATTTCCATAGTAGCCTAAGTCAGATTGCCAATCTCCGTTAGAATAAAGTTTCCAATGCCCACTACAGCCTTTAATCTCAATATTCTTCAAATATTTAGTATCAGCAGCAGTGTAGCCATCTTCTGTTTTAGTTAGTTTTATAGTCATTGTTCTATCTCCGTTTTTAATTTGATTAAAAGGGAGAAAAACAATGCCCCTTATGGGAGATAGTTAATCTCCCAATTTGGGGTGAGTATTTATTTGATAAAGTAACCGCAAAGATCATCGAAGCAATGCTGAATCCGCAAAGATGAACAAATCACCTTTAAATCAAATTCTTTGTGATGACGATCTAAAAGATGCCAACCTTGCATTAACTCTGTGTATTTTACGTAAGCTTTTCTAATGGCTTTTTTACTTTGTTTGTTTAGTTTCATAATGTTTCTCCGTTTTTAGTTTTTTAGTAATAAACAAAAAAGGGAAACACTACGACCCTGCAAGGGAAGTAATATTTCCCTTGCATTGGGTTGAGTTTTTTGAGCTAAATTGAGATAAAAGTTATTTAAGACCGAAATAGACAGCGATAGCTACAGATATAAAACCAACCAAAATAGTTGACCCTAACGTACCCGCGACTACCCACGCATCTTTCTTATGTTTTCTTAAAACATCGTCAAATTCACGTCTTTGTTCTTCGCGCTGCTCTTTTCGAAAAGCTTCAAACTTAGCATCGCTTTTGTCAAAAACCTCTCTAACAGTATCTGCCATCATTTTATCAATCTCCTTTACTGAATATACATTGTCATGCTCTTGGTTTGAAAATTGTTGAACTAGCGTTTCCGCTGTGTTCCTTTCCAAACCTTGGTCAATCAATGCATTTACAGTCTCAATTGTAGCATAGTTTAATCGAACTGACATAGTGATAACCTCTTGCTAGAACTGCGACAAATACGGATTGTCTTCCGATTCTGTTACAGTGACTTGCGTTGTTGTTTTTTCGACAACTACCGGTACCACTTTTTCCTCTGTCATATCCACCAACGTCATAGTGCAAGCACCACCATTGGCAGGGCAAGTTTTTTTGAATTTTGCCGTTACTTCACTTGTTGTTGAAGCAGTTGCTAACCCAAAATATAAACTTGATAAAACAGTTGTTACAGTGATTATTGTTTTAGTTATTTTATTCATACGCATTATTATTTCTCCTTTAGGTTGATTCTTTGGGAGAAATAATAAATCCCTTGCGGGAGATAATAGTTTCTCCCGCAGGGTGGTATGGTTTTAAAGTTTTAAGTTAGGTATGTTAGCCAACTTTCATTGACGAACCCCAACCTTGAATAACTTTAAAGTTTGCTTTTTTAACTTGCGCTTCTTCGCCTTGCAAAGTCGAGTCAACTGCTTGCGTGATTTCCTCAGCCAGTGCCAGTTTTTCCTTTTCAGAAATATCCGGACTGTTTAACTTACTGACTAAATCATCAATCTTGTTAATTCTAACTTGCATCTTGAATGCCTTAACCTGATCTTTTACCGATAAAAGTGCTTGCTTTTGCTCGTCACTTAATTCGCTGTTAACCGGTTCAGCAAACGCATGTTTTTTTTGTTTATCCTGATCTACTTTGCTTTCATTAGATACTGCTTTTGCAATTCTGCTTTTATGCAAAGTAATGCAGAACATCAAAGTTATTAACACAATAGCAATGGTTAAAGTGATTACTGTTGTCATGGTAGGTTCTCCTTTTTTATTTAAATGAAAGGGAAAAAACCATGCCCTTGCGGGAGATATGATTTTCTCCCTGCGGGGGTTAATAATTTTTTTGATTTTTAATTTTTTACTTTAATCGCACAATGAATTTAACGCTCTATTTAGCTTTATTTGCTCAACAGTAGACATCTCATTCATTCCTTTTAGGTCAATCGTCACGCAATGACTCAAATACTTAATATGCAATAACATATCTAATATTGTGCCATCGATGATTGACTGTTCGTAAAGGTACGCTTCAAGTTTTGATGCCAGAATATTACCACCTATTTTTAGTAGCACAGATTGATTCATTTTCTTTGATTTCAGCTTTAATGCTTCATCATAAAAATCTGATCTATCTGCTTTAATATTCCATGCAATATTTTTAGCTTCTAAGTAATCACTCAATATCTGATCATCGGCTGCTTTATTGCTAAAGAAAGCGTGTTGATCAAAAGTAAAATTTATGCCCATAGTAATTCGCGATAGATAACCGATGATGACATCAATATCCTCAGACGAAAAAGAACAGACAAAAGCGATTAAGAAAGCTTTTATTTTTGTCTCATCTTCAAATTGTAAAAGATCGCACAACTGTTTTGTTTTTAACTCCACAGCATATTTGATCATCGCAATATTCTTCGATGATGCTTTTACTCCAGTTTGCATATTTCCTCCTAAAGATAGCTAATCAATAAGGGAAATAGCACTCACCCAAGATTGGGAAAATGAAATTTCCCTACTGGGTGAGTAAGTCCAAAAACTTGAACTGGGTTGATTTTGGTAAAAGCGTGCTAAACCACAAAAGCTGCTTTTATGTTTTCCTACAATTTATAACAAATTTCTCTGTTACAGTTAGCTACTCCTCTAGACTCAAAGAGAAGATGTAGTGATAGCTAACGCTGACATTCTATGGTGATTCTTCAATATATACGCATCGTATATATCTGACCTTTTTATCTTCAATCGTTATTCAATAAAAAGGGATTGATTACTTTATCTTTACATCGTCGCGATACACTTACAACATCGTCGTTTATAAGTAATAAAAAGTATCATTTCGCATAGCACAAACCAACATCGTCGTTGGGATTACATCGTTGTAGCCACCTTAACTAAATAAGAATTTAAACTGTCAGTATTTAAAAGCCTATTTAACGCTATGCATGGGTTGGGAAACCTTACATTTATAAGCCACCAGATTGGCTGCTTTAAGTGAATTTTACCACGGTAAATTACAAAATCAATATTTTACAGCAATCTTTTAATCCTGTCTTTTTTGTGGGTGGGATTTTTTATTTTAAATTAAGTGA